>CALWXI010000170.1 GCA_944385455.1 uncultured Oscillospiraceae bacterium
GCCAGAGCCAGCAGCATCCGGCCCCAGCGGCGCCGGGCATCATGATGTCGTATCCGCATGGCGCACCTCATACCTGCAGGAATTTCCGGATGGCGGAGAGGCTGCCTCCCACGCCGATGAGCACGCCGGCGGCCACGAAGGTGGCGGCCACCGGGGCCCAGAGCTGGGTAAAGGGGATCACCTGGATCAGCTGCAGGGTGTCGTTGGTGTCCACACCCCGGGCCACCGCCTCGTAGAGCCCCCACTGGAGCAGAAAGGCAATGACCGCGCCCAGAAAGCCCAGCATCAGTCCCTCGTAGACGAAGGGCCAGCGGATGAAGCCGTTGGTGGCGCCCACCATGCGCATGATGGCGATCTCCTCCCGGCGGTCGAAGGTGGTAAGCTTGATGGTGTTGGAGATGATGAACACCGACACCACGAACAAGATGGCGATGAGGGCCACGCACACCACCGTGGCCACGTTGCGCACGGTGACGAAGCCCCCGGCGATCTCCTCATAGGCGTTGATATCCGTGATGCCCTCCGTGGCCGCGATGCGCGCGGTGGTCTGGGACAGCCGGGTGAGATCGTTCACCTTGATGGCGTAGCGGTCCTGGAAGATCTCCGGGTCCAGGTCCTGGAGCATGGCCTCGTCGGGATACTCCGCCGCGAAATTCTCCGTGGCCTCCTCCTTGGAGATGAAGGTGGCGCTGGCCACGTTGGGAATGGCCTCCAGCTCGGACTGCAGCGCCTTGGCCTGCTGATCGGTGTAGGAGTCGTCCACGTAGGCCAGCACCTCGTTCTCCTGCTCCAGGTCCCGCAAAAGCTCGTTGGCGTTGACGGCCACCAGGGTGAAGGTACCCATGATCAGAAGGCAGGCCACGGTGATGCCGATGGCGGCAAAGGTCATGAAGCCGTGGCTGAACATGTTGGACAGGCCTTCGCGGAAGAAATACTGGAAATCGTGCTTAGCCATGGATCGTCCCTCCCACATAGCCGCCCACGCTGTCGTTGACCACGTGGCCGGAGTCGATGGTGATGACCCGCTTGCCGAAGCGGTCCACCAGATCCTTCTCGTGGGTCACCACCACCACGGTGGTGCCCAGCTGATTGATCTTCACCAGAAGGCTCATCAGCTCCAGGGACCGCTCCGGGTCCAGGTTGCCGGTGGGCTCGTCGGCGATGATGGTGTCGGGATTGTTCACCAGCGCCCGGGCGATGGCCACCCGCTGCTGCTCGCCGCCGGAGAGCTCCGTGGGATAGGAGCCTGCCTTCTTCTCCAGGCCCACCAGCTCCAGCACATAGGGGATGCGCTTGCGGATCTCCTTGGGGCTGGCGCCCACCGCACGCATGACGAACTCCAGATTGTCGTACACCGTCTTTTTCTCGATGAGGCGGAAGTCCTGAAAGATGACTCCCAGCGTCCGGCGCATCAGCGGGATCTGCCGCTCCGAGATGTTGCTGACGGAAAAGCCGTTGATCATGATCCGGCCAACGCTGGGCTCCACCTCGCCGGTGAGGAGCTTGATGATGGTGGACTTGCCCGACCCCGACGGCCCCACCAGAAACACAAACTCTCCGTCCTCAATGGTCAGCGTGATGCCCTGGATGGCCTTTGTTCCGTTGTCATATACCATTTCCACGTCTTTCAAGCGGATCATAAGGCACCTCTCCTGATTCATATTCCCCGCCCGTGCCCGCCGTCCGGGAGCACAGTCGACATAATTCCTGAATGTATCACATTATATACGGTTTTTCCCGGCAATGCAATCCCGGTTTTCCCCTTTTGCAGCGTTTTTTGCGGGGATGCAAAAAGGGAGGGGGCGGCACGGGCCGCCCCCTCTCCCGATCGTCCATCAGGAATCGATCCCTCTGGAGGTGAGGTATTTTTTGACCATCAGCGCCACCTTGAAGGTAATGGCGTCGTCGAACTCCCGCAGATCCAGCCCGGTGAGCTTCTTGATCTTCTCCAGCCGGTACACCAGGGTGTTGCGGTGGACGAAGAGCTTGCGGGCGGTCTCGGAGACGTTCAGGTTGTTCTCAAAGAACTTGTGGATGGTGAAGAGGGTTTCCTTGTCCAGGGCGTCGATGGGGTTCTTCTTGAAGACCTCCTGGAGGAACATCTCGCAAAGCGTGGTGGGCAGCTGGTAGATCAGCCGGCCGATGCCCAGGTTCTCGTAGTTGATGACATATTTCTCGGTGTCAAACACCTTGCCCACCTCGATGGCGATCTGGGCCTCCTTGTAGCTCTTGGCCAGATCCCGCAGGTGCAGCGACACGGTGCCGATGCCCACCACTACGGTGCTCTCCCCGCCGGAGCGGAGGGTCTCCTCGATGGTGACGGCGATCTTGTTGAGTTCCTTGACGCTGGAGCCCTCCGGCATCTGCCGGATCAGCACCACGTCTCCCTCCCCCACGCTGAGGACGAAGTCGTTCTGCCGGTCCGGGAAGAGGTTCTGGATGACGTCGGTGGGGACGGACTCGCCCTTCTTCAGGGCACGGATCACGAACACGCCCCGGGGCACGTCGGCGGTGACCCGCAGCTCCTTGGCCCGCATGTAGATGTCGCCCAGCATGATGTTGTCTGAAATGATGTCCTTGACGAAGGAACCCCGGTCATGCTTTTCCTCATAATAGGACTTGGCGGCGTTCAGGGCCACCGTGGCCATGGAGCAGACGGTGCGGCTGACCTCGTTGTCCCCGAAGGCGAAGGCCGCGTAGTCAAACTGGTTGCCCCAGCCGGCCAGCGCCTTGAAGGTCTTTCCGTCGGAGGAGATCATGCCGCCGGAGGCACTGTTCACCACCGGCACATACTCCGTCCAGCGCTGGCCGATCATGGCCAGCTCGCTGCAGGCGATGACCACGCCCTCACCGTCGATCACGCCCACGGTGCGGTCCGTATTCTCCTTGAGCTGCAGCACCACATTTTGAAAAATTCTTCCAGACATGGCCGTCCTCCTCACCTCATACCGAGTGAAAAAAGTTGTGCATTTCGTCAACGTCAATATAATGGTTATATTATATCGGCATTTTTGGCAAATTGCAAGATGCTTCTTCCTTTTTCAACAAAAAAACTGGAATGTTTTTGGTGAAGATTTGAATTTTCTACCGGAGCCTCTCCAGATTCCGCAGCGCCTCCAATTCCTGCTCCGTCAGGAAGCGGAAGTCCCCCCGTTCCAGCGCCGGATCCAATGTCAAATTGCCCATGCGCAGCCGCTCCAGATACGTCACGGGCTTGCCCCGCTGGGCCAGCATCCGCTTGACCTGATGGAATTTTCCCTCCCGCAGGGTCACCAGCGCCACGCTCTCCGCCCCGGCGGAGAGGATCTCCAGCCCGGCGGGACGGCACACCGTGCCGTCTCCCAGCACCAGCCCCGCGGCGAAGGCCGCGGCGTCCTCCGCCGTCAGGCAGCCGGTCACCCGGGCCCGGTACACCTTCTCCACGTGGCGCCGGGGGGAGAGCAGATCGTGGGCCAGCCTCCCCTCGTTGGTCAGAAGCAGCAGCCCTTCGGTGTCCTTGTCCAGCCGCCCCACCGGGAAGAGCCCCCGCCTCTGCAGCTCCGGCGGCAGCAGGTCCAGCACCGTGGGGCCCCGCCCGTCCTCCGTGGCGGAGAGATACCCCGCGGGCTTGTTCAGCATCACCCAGGTGTAGCGGCGGTACTCCAGCGTCTCCCCGTTGACGGTGATGCGGGCGGTCTCCGGATCCGCCTTCTCCTCCGGGGCTGCGGCGGGATACCCGTCCACCAGCACCCGGCCCTGGCGGATCAGGTCCTTCACCTCCCGCCGGGACCAGCGCCCCGTGGAGGCGATAATCTTATCCAAACGCTCCATATGCGCTTCCTCCTCCAGCCATGCATGCCGCTTTTCCGGCCGCGCCGGCCGCATCATTTTATCATATCTCCGCCCCAAACTGAATAGAAAACATCCAGGAGGGATGGATATGTTGATTTGGACTGCCCGGTTTTCCCGAAAAAAGGCCGCTCTGGCGGTCATCGTCCTGGGGCTCGTCTCGGCCCTGGTCATCGTGCTGGCGGGGCGCCTGCCCTCCGACAGCCCCGCGGAGGAGGCGCTGGTCCTCAGCGACGGCGCCCAGCGGGTGGCATACCTGGAGTCCCTGGGCTGGCAGGTGGACCCGGAACCCCTGGAGACGCTGCAGTTTTTAATGCCGGAGACCCTGGAGGAGCCCTACCTCTCCTACAATCAGCTGCAGCTGGAGCAGGGCTTCGACCTGACGGACTGCTGCGGCAGGCAGCTCTCCCGCTACACATACAGCGTCACCAACTACCCCGGCCGCGCTTCCGGCGTCCAGGCCAATCTCTATGTGTGTGAGGACGTGCTGGCCGGCGGCGACATCTTCTGCCCCGGCGCCGACGGCTTTCAGGCGCCTCTGGCCTTTCCCGTCCAGGAGTGAAAAAAAGACTGCCGCGGATGCGGCAGTCTTTTTCATCGCAGGTGAAATTACTTCTCCTCGATCTCGGTGACGGCACCGGAGCCAACGGTACGGCCGCCCTCGCGGATAGCGAAGCGGAGGCCCTTCTCGATGGCGATGGGAGTGATCAGCTCCACGCTCATCTCGACGTTATCGCCGGGCATGCACATCTCGGTGCCCTCGGGCAGCGTGATGACGCCGGTAACGTCGGTGGTGCGGAAGTAGAACTGAGGACGATAGTTGTTGAAGAAGGGGGTGTGACGGCCGCCCTCGTCCTTGGTCAGCACGTAGACCTGGCCCTTGAACTTGGTGTGGGGATGA
>CALWXI010000171.1 GCA_944385455.1 uncultured Oscillospiraceae bacterium
CAGGCCATCGCGGACTACGCCGCACAGCAGCAGCTGGGAGAGCTTCCCCATCCGGAATCCGTGGAGAACCTCTCCGGCCGGGGGCTGCGGGCCGTGCTGGACGGCGCCCGGGTGCTGGCGGGAAACCGCCGCCTGCTGGAAGAAGCGGGCATTGACCTCTCCCCTCTGCTGGACACCGCCGCCCAGCTCTCCGCCCAGGGCCAAACGCCCATGTTCTTTGCCCGGGAGGGCGTGCTGCTGGGTCTCATCAGCGTGGCGGACCCGGTGAAAGACACCAGCGCCGCCGCCGTCCGCCGGATGCGGGAGAGCGGCATCCGCACCGTGCTCCTCACCGGCGACAACCGCGCCGCCGCGGAGCACATCGGCGCTCAGGTGGGCGTGGACGAAGTCATCGCCGAGGTGCTGCCGGAAGAGAAGGCCGGCGTGATCCGTCAGCTTCAGCAGCAGGGCCGGAAGGTGATGATGGTGGGCGACGGCATCAACGACGCCCCCGCCCTCACCCAAGCAGAGGTAGGCTGCGCCATCGGCAGCGGCAGCGACATCGCCATCGAGTCGGCGGACATCGTGCTGATGCGGGACGATCTCCAGGATGTGCCCAGGGCCCTGCGGCTGTCCGCCCTGACCCTGCGGGATATCAAGCAAAACCTGTTCTGGGCCTTCTGCTACAACACCGTGGGCATCCCCATCGCGGCGGGACTGCTGTACTGCTTCGGCGGCCCCCTGCTCTCCCCCATGTTTGCCGGAGCGGCCATGTCCCTGAGCTCTGTGTGCGTGGTGGGCAACGCGCTGCGGCTGGGCCGCGCCAAGCTTTGAAAGGAGCGACCGACATGAACACACCGGAATCCCAGGACCCCTGCTGCCGCCACAAGCATCGGGAGGCTCCGGAATACGACGCCCTGATCCGCCGCCTCAACCGCATCGAGGGGCAGGTCCGGGGCGTGCGGGGCATGGTGGAGCGCGAGGCCTACTGCACCGACATCCTCACCCAGGTCTCCGCCATCCAGTCCGCCCTCAACGCTTTTTCCAGAGAGCTGCTCAGCAGCCACATCCGCACCTGCGTGGTGCAGGACATCCGCTCCGGGAACCTGGAGGTCGTGGATGACCTCCTCTCCACCATACAAAAACTGATGAAATAAGAAAGGAACGATGTTTATGGCCACCAAGATCTCTGTCCCCGACATGATGTGTGAAAACTGCGTCAAGCGCATCACCAACGCCCTCACCGCCGCGGAGCTTACCTTCCAGGTCAGCCTTTCGGAAAAATCCGTCACCATCGACGGCTGCGAAAACTGCGTCAAGACCGCCGTCAGCGAGCTGGAAGATCTGGGCTTTTCTCCAGAAATTCAAAAATAAGCTGCAAGATCCCCCCATATTCTTCAAAAATACCCTGTATCCGTTTTTCTGGATGCAGGGTATTTTTCGTACGCCGGGATGTTACTATTTTGTAATCCTTTTGATTCTGGTTTACATTTATCCCCATACCTTTTCTGCCGATTTTCGCCGCAAGTGGGATTTCATAACCACTTTTTCCGGGATAAACTTGACAAAAGTGGGAACGTGGTGTATACTACGCCTAGTTTTTCGGTTGGTAACAAAAGTTACAAGTTGTTTCTATGTGGGACGCACACCGCAAAACGAATTCAGGAGGTATGATTTTGAGCCGATATCACCTTTCCAAAAAGCTGCATGTGCTGTGGGCGCGGCGCACCATGGCCGCTTTCGTGCTGGCCACGCTGCTCTGCGCCGGCGCCGCCGCTACCAACTGGGCCGGTGCCCTGTATATTCTCACGGGCGCCGACGACTCCGCCATTATTCTGGACGGCACCGGCACCGCGCCGGATTTCTCCTCCCAGATGGTAGACGTTTCCACCGGTTCCGGCGGCTGTGACATCACCCTGACCGCTGGTCAGTCTGTCACCGTCCGCAGCGGCGAAGGCACCGTCTCTGCCGTATCCCGGAAGGATACCGTCTCCTCCCTGCTCTCCCGTCTGCGGGTCATCCCCGGTCCTCTGGACATGGTGGGCGTGGACGTCTCCGGAGAGACCGTCGTGATCACCGTGGCTTCCGATCTCACCTATTATGACGAGGTGAAGGAGGCCGTCTCCTGCGAGACCGTGCGGGTAGCCAACCCGGACCTGCCCCAGGGCACCGAGCAGGTGGTCCAGGAGGGCAGCGACGGCTACCGCACCTCCATCTACGAGGTGGTGTGGTCCAACGGTCAGGAAATCTCCCGTCAGTTCGTGGAAGAGCTGGACAGCACCGCCGTGGACCGCATCGTGGAGTACGGCACCGCTGTCAAGGCCCAGACCGTCTCCGGCAGTGATCCGCTGGTCAGCGTCAACAAGAACGCAGACGGCAGCGGCACCCTGGTATTCCAGTCCGGCGCCACATTGAATTTCTCCAATGCCAAGACCATGACCGCCACCGCCTATACCAGCGGCCATGACGGCGTGGGCACCCGCACCGCCAGCGGCACCACCGTTCAGGTGGGCACCGTGGCCGTGGACAAGAGCGTGATCCCTCTGGGGACCCGGATGTTCATCGTTACCAGCGACGGCATCGTCTACGGTATGGCCGTGGCCGAGGACACCGGCGTGCGCGGCAACAAGGTGGACCTTTACTACGACACCTACCAGCAGTGCATCAACTTTGGCCGCCGCAGCTGCACCGTCTATATCCTGGAGTGACGGTCTCATCATTTATCCCCGGCGCAGATGCGCCGGGGATATTTTTTTGTCCGCCCCGGGTCCGCGTCCCCCCACGGGTCCGGCAAAAAACAGCGGGAGGACCGGAGCATGCCCTCTCCGGTCCTCCCGCCGCATTTACAGCCGGATCCCCACGGTACGCAGGATCTCCTCCACCTGGCGGGCGGTATCGTCCTCTCCGTCCCGACTGGCCACGATGACGTCGGCGTATCGGGCATACAGCGGGGTGCGCTGGTCGTAGATCTCCCGCAGGGTAGACCCCGCCGGGGCCGCGATGCCCCGATCCACCAGATCCTCCGGCATCCGGTCGCTGATCCGAGACAGGGGCGTCTCCAGCCATACCGCCACACCGTTCTTCTTCAGATGCTCCATGGCCTCCGCCGAAAGCACCATGCTGCCGCCGGTGGCGATGACTGTATCCTCACAGGTGAGGGTCCGCCCAATCCGGCCTTCCACGTCCAAAAACGCCTCCAGTCCATCCGTGCGCAGAATCTCCGGCAGCGTCCTGCCCTCCGCCTGGACGATGAGATCGTCCACGTCCACAAAGGTATACTCCAGGCGCTTGGCCAGAGCCCGTCCCACCACGCTCTTGCCCGTACCGGGCATGCCAATCAGAATGATGTTCTTCATCTTTCATCCGTTCCATTCCATCCGCTTCCCTCCGCCGAAAGCGCAAAGCGGCGTAATATGGGGTATTATAGCGGATATACGGACAGATGTCCACGGTCAAATTACACGAAAAATCCACACAGCAGTCGGATGTCCCACTTCACAAGCCCGGTCAGCCCGTTTTGGGTGCAAACTGTCAGTTTTGCCTATTGCGTCCCTCAGGCAAATCCGATACAATAGGTACGACCTTTCAAGAGGTAGTATCTTTTCATTGTCATGAGGTGAAGAGGATGAGCGCTCAGCCCACCCAGTCCAAAACCATCCGCGCCCAGCTGCTGTCCGCCATGAAGGACGGCGAGTATGCCGCCTGTCAGCGCCTGCCCCGGGAGAACGTGCTGGCGGAAAAGCTGGGCATCAGCCGCACACAGCTTCGGGACATTCTGGCCTCTCTGGAGCGGGAAGGCTTCATCACCCGCCGCCACGGCGTGGGCACCATCATCAACCGCCATGTCCTCAATGTGCAGACTCGTATGGACATCGAGGTGGAGTTCCTGGACATGATCCGGCAAAGCGGCTATGAGCCGGCGGTGGCCTCCGTCCGGGTGTCGGAGGGCTTTGCGAACCGGAAGATCGCCGGGCAGCTGCAGATGGAGGAGGGCGCGCCCGTCATCCGGGTGGCCCGGCTGTGCACCGCCGACGGCCGCCCGGCCATCTACTGTGAGGACGTGCTGGACAAGGCCCTGGTCCGGGGCAGCTACACCATCAAGGACCTGAAGCTCCCCATTTTTCACTTCCTCCAGCAGTTTTGCGGCGTGTATCCCTATCTGGATCTGACGGACCTGCAGCCTGTGGTGGCGGACGCCGCCCTGGCGGAAATTTTCCAGGTCCCCATGGGCACCCCCCTGCTGCATATGGACGAAGTGGACTACGACATCGACGGCCGTCCGGTGTTCTGCTCCACGGAGTATTTCATTGACGGTATCTTCCGTCACACCGTCATGCGGAAAAAGCTCTGAGCCTTCCATAGACGCTCAGATCAAAAGAAGGAGAATGCATATGAAAAAAGCAGCGGTCATCATGGGCAGCGATTCCGACTGGCCCGTGGTCAAGGGGGCCTGTGCCCAGCTGGATACCTTCGGCATCCCCTATGAGGTCCACATCCTCAGCGCCCACCGCACCCCCGCCCAGGCGGCAGCCTTTGCTGCAGGCGCCCGGGACGCCGGGTTCGGCGTGCTGATCTGCGCCGCCGGCATGGCGGCCCACCTGGCCGGCGCCTTTGCCGCCAACACCACACTGCCCGTCATCGGCATCCCCATGAAAGGCGGCGCCATGGACGGACTGGACGCCCTGCTGGCCACCGTGCAGATGCCCAGCGGCATCCCCGTGGCCACCGTGGCCATCAATGGCGCCAAGAACGCCGCCGTGCTGGCCGCCCAGATCCTGGCGGTGTCCGACGAGGCCCTGTCCGCCAAGCTGGACGCGGCCCGGGCGGACATGGCCGCCCAGATCGCCGAAAAGGAGGCCCGGCTTCAGGAGGAGCTGGCCCGCTGAACCCCCGCGTTTACTTTATCCACTATTTTCTGAATCATATGAGGAGGATCACAACCATGGAAAAGCTGGAGCAAATCTACGAGGGAAAAGCCAAGAAGGTCTTCAAGACCGATGACCCCGAGCTGTTCATCGTGGACTACAAGGACGACGCCACCGCCTTCAACGGTCTGAAGAAGGGCACCATCGTGGGCAAGGGCGTCATCAACAACCAGATGACCAACCGCCTGATGGTCCGCATGGAGAAGGCCGGCATCCCCACCCACTTCGTCAAGGAGCTCAGCGAGCGGGAGACCCTGGTCAAGAAGGTCAGCATCGTCCCTCTGGAGGTCATCATCCGCAACATCTCCGCCGGCTCCTTCGCCAAGCGCTACGGCGTGGAAGAGGGCATCGTATTTGACCAGCCCACCATTGAATTCTCTTACAAGAACGACGACCTGGGCGACCCCCTCATCAACCGCTATCATGCCCTGGCGCTGAAGCTGGCCACCGCTCAGGAGATCGATACCATTGAAAAGTACGCCTTCGCCGTCAACGACGTGCTTAAGGCCTTCTGGAGCGAATGCGGCGTCACCCTGGTGGATTTCAAGCTGGAGTTCGGCCGCCTCAGCGACGGCACCATCGTCCTGGCCGACGAAATCAGCCCCGACACCTGCCGCCTTTGGGACTCCAAGACCCATGAAAAGCTGGACAAGGACCGCTTCCGCCGGGATCTGGGCGGCGTGGAGGACGCCTACGCCGAGATCATGAACCGCCTGCTCGCCCATGATGCAGACTAACGCCGCCGTGATCCCCGAGCGTCACCTCCACGAGGAGTGCGGCGTATTCGGTGTGTACTCCCAGACCTCCCAGGACGTGGCCTCCCTGGCTTATTATGCCCTCTACGCCCTGCAGCACCGGGGCCAGGAGAGCGCCGGCATCGTGGTCAACGACGACGGCCTCTTCTCCTCCTACCGGGACGTGGGCCTGGTCAGCGAGGTGTTTCCCCCGGAACGGCTGGCCGCTCTGGGCCATGGCAACATTGCCGTTGGCCACGTGCGCTACGGCACCACCGGCTCCGACAACAAGCGCAATGTCCAGCCCATCCTGGTCAACCACTACAAGGGCCGCATGGCCCTGGCCCACAACGGCAACCTCACCAACTCCCGCCAGCTGCGGCTGGAGCTGGAGAGCAAGGGTTCGATCTTCCACACCACCACCGACTCCGAGGTCATCGCCTACATCATCGTCCAGGAGCGGCTGAAGTCCGCCTCCATCGAGGAAGCCGTCTCCGCCGCCATGGACCGGCTGGTGGGCGCCTATTCCCTGGTGATCTCCTCCCCCAGCAAGCTCATCGCCGTCCGGGACCCCTACGGCTTCCGCCCGCTTTGCATGGGCCGGACGAAAAACGGCGACGTGGCGTTCGCATCCGAGTCCTGCGGGCTGGACGCCATCGGCGCCAGGTTCGAGCGGGACATCCTCCCCGGCGAGATCGTGGTGGTGGACAAGTCCGGCGTCAAGTCCGACACCAGCCATTGCGGCAAGACCCCCAAGAAGCTGTGCGTTTTCGAGTTCATCTACTTCGCCCGGCCGGACTCCGTCATCGACGGTTCCAGCGTCCATGTGGCCCGGCAGCGGGCCGGCGCCTTCCTGGCTCTGGAGCACCCCGTCCAGGCGGACATCGTCATCGGCGTGCCGGACTCCGGGCTGGACGCCGCCATGGGCTACTCCCGCCAGTCCGGCATCCCTTACGGCATGGGCTTCATCAAGAACAAGTATATCGGCCGCACCTTCATCTCCCCCACCCAGGAAATGCGGGAAAACGAGGTCAACATCAAGCTCAACCCCATCCGTTCCGTGGTGGAGGGCAAGCGCGTGGTGCTCATCGACGACTCCATCGTCCGGGGCACCACCTGCCGCCGCACCATCGAGCTGCTGCGCAAGGCCGGCGCCAAGGAGATCCACATGCGGGTCAGCGCACCGCCCTTTGTGGCCGCGTGCTACTACGGCACCGACATCGACGACCCCAGCAAGCTCATCGCCAACAACCATACTGTCGATGAGATCGCCCAGATCATCGGCGTGGATTCCCTGGGGTATCTGAGCCTCGCCGACGTGGTGAAGCTGGCGGACAACACGGAGTGCGGCTTCTGCACCGCGTGCTTCGGCGGCGGCTACCCCACCGCCATTCCCCAGGACAGCGGGAAGGACCGCTTCGAGTGCAAGATCAGTGAAAGGAAGAAAGAAGCACATGCGTAGTTTTTCTGACAGCTACCGCTCCGCCGGCGTCAATATCGAGGCCGGCTACGAGGGCGTCAAGCTCATGCGCAGGCACGTGGAGCGCACGATGATCCCCGGCGTGGTCTCCGGCATCGGCGGCTTCGGCGGTCTCTTCGCCCCCGACCTCGCCGGTATGCGGGAGCCCGTCCTGGTCTCCGGCACCGACGGCGTGGGCACCAAGCAGCGCATCGCCCAGCTGATGGACAAGCACGACACCGTGGGCATCGACTGCGTGGCCATGTGCGTCAATGACATCATCTGCTGCGGCGCAAAACCGCTGTTCTTCCTGGATTATATCGCCATCGGAAAGAACGAGCCGGAGAAGGTGGCCACCCTGGTCTCCGGTGTGGCGGAGGGCTGCGTCCAGGCCGGCTGCGCCCTCATCGGCGGTGAGACCGCCGAGCACCCCGGCGTCATGGCCGCCGACGACTATGACCTGGCGGGCTTCTCCGTGGGCATCGTCGACAAGGCCGGGATCGTGGACCATTCCGCCATGGTGCCCGGCGACGTGATTTTGGCCCTGCCCTCCAGCGGCATCCACTCCAACGGCTACTCCCTGGTCCGCAAGGTCTTCAATGTGGAGCATGCCAATCTGGGCCTCTACTGTGAGGACCTGGGCCAGACTCTGGGCGAGGCGCTGCTGGAGCCCACCCGCATCTATGTCAAGCCCGTCCTGGCCTGCCTGGAGGCCGCCCATGTCAAGGGCATCAGCCACATCACCGGCGGCGGTTTTTTCGAGAATATCCCCCGCTGCCTGCCCGAGGGCCTCACCGCCAAGATCGATCTGGCCTCCATCCAGACGCCCCCCATCTTCCCCATGCTCCAGTCCATGGGCAACATCCCCCAGCGGGACATGTTCAACACCTACAATATGGGGGTTGGCATGACGGTGATCGTGGCCAAGGAGGACGCAGACCGTGCCGCCGCCGCGCTGAACTGCGGCGCTTACGTCATCGGCGAGATTGTCTCCGGCGATGAGCGGGTGACGCTATGCTGAAAGCCCGCATCGCCGTGTTCGTCTCCGGCGGAGGCACCAATCTGGAGGCGCTGCTCCAGGCCCAGGAGGCCGGGAAAATCCCTCACGGGGAGATCGTGCTGGTGTGCGCCAGCAACGAGTCCGCCTACGCCCTGACCCGGGCCGCCAACCACGGCGTGCCCGGCGCCGCCGTGCCCAAAAAAGCCATGAGTCAGGAGGCCTTTGAGCGGAACCTCTCTTTGAAGCTGGCGGAATACCGGGTGGACCTCATCGTTCTGGCCGGGTTCCTGTCCATCCTCTCGGCGGACTTCGTGGCCAAATGGCCGGACCGCATCCTCAACGTCCACCCCTCCCTGATCCCCGCCTTCTGCGGCAAGGGCTACTACGGTCTCAGGGTCCATGAGGCGGCGCTCCAACGGGGCGTGAAGGTCACCGGCGCCACCGTCCATCTGGTCAACGAGATCCCGGACGGCGGCCGCATCCTGCTGCAAAAGGCGGTGGAGGTCCAGCCCGGCGACACGCCGGAGGCGCTTCAGCGCCGCGTGATGGAGCAGGCCGAATGGGTGCTGCTGCCTCAGGCCACCGAGCTGCTCTCCGCGGAACTTGTGAAAGGAAGGGAATGATCCCATGGATATCTACGCCAAGCACGACCTCTGCGCCCTGGTCTCCGGCAACCCTTATCCCGGCCGGGGCATCGTTCTGGGGCTGACGCCCGACGGCGGCACCTCCGTGGCGGCCTATTTCATCATGGGCCGCAGTGTCAACAGCCGCAACCGGATCTTCGTGGAGGAGCCCGACGGCATCCGCACCGAGGCCTTTGATCCCTCCAAGCTGGAGGACCCCAGCCTCATCATCTACCACCCCGTCCGGGAACTGGGCCGCGGCCTCATCGTCACCAACGGCGATCAGACCGACACCATCCGGGACTTTTTAAAGCAGGGTCTGCCCATGGAGCAGGCCCTGCGCACCCGGGAATTCGAGCCTGACGGCCCCAACTGGACGCCCCGGATCTCCGGCCTTCTCAGTCCCGACGGCAGCTACAAGCTCTCCATCCTCAAGTCCGCCGACGCCGACGGCTCCGCCTGCGTCCGGCAGACCTTCGAGTATCCCGGCCTTCCCGGCGTGGGCCACTTCCTGCACACCTACGTCACCGACGGCAATCCCATCCCCACTTTCCAGGGTGAACCGGAGCGGGTGGCCATCGGCAGCGATATTGACACCTTCACCGAAGCGCTGTGGAACGCCCTGAATCCGGACAACAAGATCTCCCTCTTCGTCCGCTTCACCCATCTGGCGGACAATACCTTCACTCAGCGCATCTGCAACAAGAATCCATGAGCAAAGGAGCGGGACCCATGAACGAACTGGAACTGAAATACGGCTGCAATCCCAATCAAAAGCCCTCCCGCATCTTCATGCGGGACGGCGGGGACCTGCCCATCACCGTTTTGAACGGCAAGCCCGGCTACATCAACTTCCTGGACGCGTTCAACTCCTGGCAGCTGGTCCGGGAGCTGAAGGCCGCCACCGGCCTGCCCGCCGCCGCCAGCTTCAAGCACGTCTCCCCCGCCGGCGCCGCTGTGGGACAGCCTCTGAGCGACGTGGACAAAAAGATCTATTTCGTGGACCAGGACGCGGAGCTCTCCCCCATCGCCTGCGCCTATATCCGGGCCCGGGGCGCGGACCGTCTGTGCTCCTACGGCGACTGGGCGGCCCTCAGCGATGTGTGCGACGCCGCCACCGCCCGGTACCTCAAGTATGAAGTCTCCGACGGCGTCATCGCCCCCGGCTATACCGACGAGGCTCTGGAGATTCTGAAAACGAAGAAAAAGGGCGGCTACAACGTGGTGCAAATCGACCCGGACTATATCCCCGCCCCTCAGGAGTACAAGGACGTGTTCGGCATCACCTTCCAGCAGGGCCGCAATGAGTTCAGGATCGACGAAACTCTGCTGGACAACATCGTCACCCAGAACCACGACCTGCCCCGGCAGGCCAAGGTGGACATGATCGTCGCCCTCATCACACTCAAGTACACCCAGTCCAATTCCGTGTGCTATGTCAAGGACGGCCAGGCCATCGGCGTGGGCGCCGGCCAGCAAAGCCGCATCCACTGCACCCGCCTGGCGGGCCAGAAGGCGGACAACTGGTATCTGCGGCAGCATCCCAAGGTCCTGGGCCTCCAGTTCGTGGACGGCATCCGCCGCCCGGACCGGGACAACGCCATCGACATCTACACCTCCGACGAGTACGAGGACATCCTGGCCGACGGCGTCTGGCAGAATACCTTCTCCGTCAAGCCCGAGGTACTGACCGCGGAGGAGAAAAAGGCCTGGATCGCCACCCAGTCCGGCGTCACCGTGGGCTCCGACGCCTTCTTCCCCTTTGGAGACAACGTGGAGCGGGCCCGCAAGTCCGGCGCGGCCTACATCGTGGAACCCGGCGGCAGCATCCGGGATGACCACGTCATCGCCACCGCCGATCAGTACGGCATCACCATGTGCTTTACCGGCATGCGGCTGTTCCACCACTGACCCGCCGCAAACTCCGCACCCTCTGCCTGGGGGCACAGCCGCAAAGGGCGCTCCGGGCAGGCGCGGACAAGATCTATGATTCATTCGGGAGGTCACCATGAAACTTCTGGTCGTCGGCGGCGGAGGCCGCGAACACGCCATCATCCAAAAGCTCAAGGAAAACCCCGGGGTGGAGACCATCTACGCCCTGCCCGGCAACGGCGGCATCGCCGCCGACGCCGTGTGCGTGCCGGAAATCGGCGCCAAGGACATCCCCGCCATCGTGGACTTCGCCAAGCGCCACGCCGTGGACTTCGCGGTGGTGGCCCCGGACGATCCCCTGGCCCTGGGCTGCGTGGACCGTCTCCACGAGGCGGGCATCCCCTGCTTCGGCCCCGACGCCAAGGCCGCCCGCATCGAAGCCAGCAAGGTCTTTTCCAAGAACCTCATGAAAAAGTACGGCATCCCCACCGCCCGCTACGAGGTCTTTGACGATCCCGCTAAGGCCCTGGCGTATCTCCGGGGCGCCTCCTTCCCCATCGTGGTGAAGGCCGACGGCCTGGCCCTGGGCAAGGGCGTGCTGATCCCCCAGAACCTGGCGGAGGCGGAGGCCGCCGTGAGATCCATCATGGAGGACAAGGCCTTCGGCGACTCCGGCAATGAGATCGTGGTGGAGGAGTTCCTCACCGGCCCCGAGGTCAGCGTCCTGGCCTTCACCGACGGCACCGCCATCGTTCCCATGGTCTCCTCCATGGACCACAAGCGCGCCGGGGACGGCGACACCGGCCTCAACACCGGCGGCATGGGCACTGTGGCCCCCAACCCCTATTACACCCCCGCCGTGGCCGAGCGCTGCATGAAGGAAATCTTCCTGCCCACCATCGCGGCCATGAACGCCGAGGGCTGCCCCTTCGAGGGCTGCCTCTACTTCGGCCTGATGATTACCCCCGACGGCCCCAAGGTCATCGAGTACAACTGCCGCTTTGGCGACCCTGAGACCCAGGTGGTGCTCCCCCTGCTGGAGAGCGACCTGCTCACCGT
>CALWXI010000172.1 GCA_944385455.1 uncultured Oscillospiraceae bacterium
CCACGCCGGAGGTGTGCCCCGACTGCCACGGCACCGGCACCGTCCAGGTCCGGCGGCAGACCCCCATGGGCGTGTTCGCCACCAGCTCCCCCTGCGGACGCTGCGGCGGCAAGGGCAAGATCATCCATCAGCCCTGTCCCGACTGCCGGGGCGGCGGCGCCGTGCGCAAGCGCAGGACCATCCAGGCCAGCATTCCCGCCGGCATCGACAACGGCCAGACCATCTCCATCCGGGGCCAGGGCCACGCGGGCAGGAACGGCGGTCCCGCCGGCGATCTGCTGATCACCATCACCGTCCGGCCTCACGAGCTGTTTCGCCGGGAGGGCACCTCCGTTTTGTGCGAGGCGCCCATCACCTTCGCCCAGGCGGTGCTGGGCGCGGAGCTGGAGATCCCCACCATCGACGGCAAGGTGAAGTATGACCTGCCCGAGGGCACCCAGTCCGGCACGACCTTCCGGCTCAAGGGCAAGGGCATCCCCTCCATCAACGGGCGGGGCCGGGGCGATCAGTACGTTACCGTGTATATCGAAACGCCCCGGAACCTGAACAAGGAGCAGAAGGAAGCGCTGAAGAAGTTCGCCGAGAGCGTGGGGGACAATAACTACGAGGAGCGGCGCAAGTTCTTCAAGAAGTTCAAGAAATGAGGCGCGGCCATGTATCTCGCTGATTTTCACACGCACTCCCGCATCTCTCCCGACGCCTCCTGCTCCATGGCGGAGATGGCCCTGGCCGCCGCGGACAAGGGCCTCCAGGAGATCTGCTTCACCGACCATCTGGAGCCGGTGAACTGGTATACCCAGGTGCCCCGGGACCCCTTTGACTGGCAGGCCCTCCTGGCGGAGTACCGGGAGGCCCTGGAGGCGGCGGGGGACCGCATCCGCATCCGCCTGGGAGTGGAGCTGGGGGACGCCCCCAGAGACACCGCCCACATCGAGCGATTGATGTCCGACGCTCCGGAGCTGGACTTCATCATCGGCTCGGAGCACATGCTCCCGGCGGACTACGGCTGGATCGACCTCTCCCAGTTCGAGCCTGCCGGTGAGGCGGAGGCCCGGGCGGGCATCGCGGCCTATCTGGCGCTGGTGGCGCAGATGGCCCGCTGGGGCCGCTTCTGCGTCCTGGGCCATCTGACGCTGCCCCTGCGCTATCTCAATGAGAAGCGGGGCTTCCGGCTGACCTTCGACGGGTTTGAGGCGGAGGTGGAGGATATCTTCCGCACCCTGATCCAAAACGGCTGCGGCATCGAGGTCAACACCAACCGGGGCCGCGAGCCCCTGCCCGGGGCCAAGTGGCTGAAGCTGTACCGGCAGCTGGGGGGCGAGGTCGTCACCCTGGGCAGCGACGCCCACACCGCCCGGGACGTGGGCTGCGCCATGCGGGAACGGCAGGCCCTTTTGCAGGAGTGCGGCTTCACCCGCTACTGTACCTTTGAAAAGATGCGGCCGGTCTGGCACGCACTGTAAACAACATCAGGAGGGCAGAGACTATGAACATTGCGCTGGGCTGCGATCACGGCGGATACGCCCTGAAGCAGGACATCATCCAGGTGCTGGAGCGCCTGGGCCACACCTACCAGGACTTCGGCTGCTACAGTCTGGACAGCTGCGACTACCCGGACTTCGGCGCCGCCGCCGCCCGGGCGGTGGCCTCCGGGGAGTGCCAGATGGGCATCGTGGTGTGCACCACCGGCATCGGCATCTCCATCGCCGCCAACAAGATCCGCGGCATCCGCTGCGCCCACTGCGCCGACTGCCTGGAGGCGGAGCTGACCCGCCGCCACAACGACGCCAACATGCTGGCCATCGGCGGCGGCTTCACCGGCCCCAACATGGCCCGGCGCATGGTGGAGGTCTTCCTCTCCACGGAGTTCGAGGGCGGACGCCACGCCCGCCGTGTGGATAAGATCATGGCGCTGGAGCAGACGCAGTAACACAGCGTCCCGGGCAGAGAGGAGAGGATGAGGCTTGTTCGATTCCAGAGGCTACCGCAGCTATCGGGGCCGGACGCCCCGGTGGAAGATCCTGGCCGCCGTGGTGCTGGTGCTGGTGATCGCGGCGGCTGCGGGCGTCATCATGCTGCAGGAATATGTGGTCTATGACGGCAGCGGCATGCCGCATCTGCGCCTGCCCGGCGGCACCGAGACGGTCCGGGAGGAGCCGCAGGAGGAAGAGGAGGTGGAGCTGGTGATCCAGCCAGCCCCGGAGGCACCCCGCGTGCATGTGCTGTCCCTGCAGGAGGCGCCGCTGACGGCGGCGGGACTGGAGGCCGCGGACACCACGGGCTACGACGCCCTGGCCGTGACGCTGAAGGACAGCGCCGGCCATGTCTATTTCGACGCCTCCGCCGTCCCCGGCGCGGTGCGCACCGCGGACGACACCGCGGCCGCCCTGGCGGCGCTGACCGCCCGGGAGGATCTGCACACCGTGGCCCGCATCAGCTGCTTCCACGATCCCCTGGCCGCCAACGCCCGGATCGACGAGATGGGGCTGAAGAATACCGGCGGCTACATTTTCTACGACGGCAGCAACAGCCAGTGGCTGGACCCCGCCAAGCCCGCCGCCCGGCAGTATCTGTGCGCGCTGGCCCGGGCGGCGGCGGAGCTGGGGTTCGACGAGATCCTTCTCACCGACGTCTCCTATCCCACGGAGGGAAAGCTGGACAAGATCGCCTACGGCGACGGAGACGCCGCCGCCATCCGGCGGGAGAGCCTGACCGCCTTTCTGGAGGAGATGCGGGCGGCGCTGGAGCCTTATGAGGTGACGCTCTCCGTGGAGCTTTCCCAGGAGACGGTGCGCACCGGCGCCGACGAGGCCGGCGGCATGACCCTCTCCGCCGCGGCCGCGGCGGCGGACCGCATCTATGCCCCCGCGGAGGCGTCTCAGGCGGAGGCGCTGGCGGAGGCGGTGGCTGCGGCAGGGGAGGATGTGGATTTCGTGCCCGAGCTCACCGCCCCCGCGCCGGACCTGGCCGGCAGTGTGCTGGTGCTGCAGGGCTGAAAACAGAAGATCCCCCCGCGCCCAAAGGCGCGGGGGGATCTTTGCGTCAGAGGTCCACCGTCAGCCGCTCTCCCGTGCGGGTGATGGGCAGGGTGCGGGCCGCGTACTGCGGATACGCGGTGAGAAAGCGGCGGGTGAAGCCGAAGTCCTCCCACTGATGCATGGGGACGAACGCGCGGATGTCGGCCGTCTCCAGGAAGGCCCGGGGGCCCAGGAAGCCGTCGTTCCCCAGCCGGGGGTCCAGGGGCAGCAGAGCCAGGTCCAGCCGCCGCCCGGCCAAGGGAGCGACGGCCTCGTGGAACCGAAGGTCCATCTCCCGGTTCCAGGCGGGATCCTCCCCCGCCCAGTGCCACCAGTTCAGGTCCCCGGCGTGGAACACGGTGCGGCCGCCGGCCGTCACCAGAAAGGCCACGCCCTCGTCGGTGGAGGGCAGGGTCTCCACGGCCACGCCGGGGAAGGGCTCCGCCGTCTCCCCGCCGCCCATGCGGAGGCAGCTGTCCGCCGTCTCCTCCGTGAGGCCCCACTGCGTCCGGTGCCGGGGGGTGAGGCGGATGTCCCGGCCCAGCAGGAACCGCACCGGCCGTCCGGTGCCCGCCAGGGCAAAGACGCCGGGATTGAAGTGGTCGGAATGTCCGTGGCTCACCAGCACCAGCAGCGGCTTTTCCTCCGGGATGGGGGGCAGGTCTCCCTTCCACCAGTCCATCAGCAGCGATATCTCCGGCAGTTCCAGGAAAAAGCCGCTGTGGCCCAGAAACGTCAGCGTCCCTGTCACTTGTACCGCACCGCCGTGCCGTAGGCAATGACCTCCGCCGCCCCCTGCATCACGGCGGAGGAGCCGTAGCGGATGTTGAGCACCGCGTCGGCGCCCAGCGCCGCCGCCTCGTCCACCATGCGTTTGGTGGCGATCTGCCGGGCCTCGTTGAGCATCTCCGTGTAGCCCGCGATCTCGCCGCCCACCAGCGTTTTCATGCCCGCCATGAAGTCCTTGCCGATGTTCTTGGACTGCACCACGGTGCCTTTCACGATGCCCAGGACCTCCAGGTCCTTTCCGGGAATGTAGTCAATATTCAGCAGCAGCATCTTCTTCTCCTCCTTTGATCTCCTGCATGCGTGTTCGGTATACGATCCCCATGGGGATCAGCGCCGCCAGGGCCAAAACCGCCGCGGCCAGCAGCAGCCAGGCCAGCACGTGCCCGGGCGGCAGGAAGCTCCGGCCCCACAGCAGCAGAGCCGCCGTGCCCAGCTGGACGGCCGCCGCCGTCAGGATGCTGATTCGAGCCTCCCGAATGCGGCGGGCGCGCTTGTCAGTAACGTTTGGCATCCTCTTCCTCCCCTTCGTCGATCTCCCGCAGGCGCTGCCGGGCGGCCAGCAGGACTCCCGCGATCACCGCGCCTCCGGTGATGCCGCAGAGCACCAGGATCACCAGGGCGGAGGGGTCCTCCCCCAGATGGAGGAGATCCAGCGCTCCCAGTACCGCCGCGGCCACCAGAGGCAGCATGTAGAGGATCACCACCGCCGCCGCCAGAACCGTCCCCCTGCGGCTTTTTTTCCTCGCTTCAGAATTTCCGCGCATCGTCCAGCTCCCTCCTTCCGATCTCCCGGATGCGCTGCACCAGAGCCAGCAGCACCCCGCAGGCCACCGCCGCCGGAATGGCGGCGATCACCGCCAGCAGCGCCGGGGGCGGCGCGGCGTCGGGGTCCGCGGCATAGCCCCAGGCGATGAGCGCCATCACCGCGGCCATGAGGCCGATGGTCAGCACCGTGATGACCACCGGAGCCACGTACCGGATCCGGATGTCCTGAGTCTGCTTGTCCTGAAAGGTGGTGCCCCGGCGCTCCATGGTCTCCATCTGCTCCAGCAGGACCTGGGCATCCAGGGCTTCCAGCTTCTCTCCGCAGTCCGCCAGCTGGGTGCACAGCGCCGCCGAGGCCTCCAGATTCTCCCGTTCCCGCTGCAGCGTCACCAGATGGCGGCGCATGCCGTCTCCCACGGTATGAGTACCGGAGAGCATCTGCCGGATCTCCTCCAGGGGCAGGCCCAGCTTGCGCATCAGCTTGATCCGCCGCAGGGCCGATACGTCGCTCTCGCCGTAGTCCCGGTAGCCGTTTTCGCTGTTGCGCCGGGGGGTCAGCAGCCCTTCGGACTCGTAAAAGCGGATGTTCTTCTTCGTGATGCCCACCAGGGCCTCCACTTCGTTGATCTTCATGTGTTCACCTCGTCTGTGGTACTTATGGTATACCTTCCACCCGGGGGAAGGTCAAGGGGTTTTGAAAAAATTCCGGCGGGGGGTGGGAAGAGGCCGCGGGGTGTGGTATAATACCGCCATGTGTATGCTGACGAAAACAACCGAATTTCCCCTCTCCCCGCTGCCCGGGCCCCTGCTGGCCTGGTTCCGGGAAAACGCCCGGGACCTGCCCTGGCGGCGGACGCGGGACCCGTACCCCATCTGGGTGTCGGAGATCATGCTCCAGCAGACCCGGGTGGCGGCGGTGCTGGGGTATTATGCCCGCTTTCTCACAGCCTTCCCCTCGGTGGAGGCTTTGGCCGGCGCGCCGGAGGAGCGGCTGATGAAGTGCTGGGAGGGCCTGGGGTATTACAGCCGGGCCCGGAATCTGCACAAGGCCGCCCGGCAGGTGGCGGAGGCCGGAGGCTTCCCGGAGACGTATGAAGGCCTCCTGGCCCTCCCCGGGATCGGGCCCTACACCGCCGCCGCCGTGGCCTCCGCCGCCTTCGGCGTCCGGGAGGCCGCTGTGGACGGCAATGTGCTGCGGGTGGTGACCCGGCTTCTGGACTGCCGGGAGGACATCGCGCAGCCCAGAGTGAAGGCCTGGGTCCGGGACCGGGTCCGGGAGGTGCTGCCCTCCGCGGCGGAGGACATGCGGATCTTCAACCAGGCCACCATGGAGCTGGGGGCCACGGTGTGCGTGCCGAATGGTCCGCCCAGATGCGAAGCCTGCCCGGCGGGGGACTGGTGCCTGGCCCGGCGGCGGGGCACGGCCCAGACGCTGCCGGTGAAGTCCGGGAAAAAGCCCAGAAGGACGGAGGAGCTGACGGTGTTCGTGCTGCTGCGGCAGGGCCGGACGGCCCTGCGCCGCCGGCCGGACACCGGGCTGCTGGCGGGACTGTGGGAGTTTCCCCATGTGCCGGGGACGCTGGACGAGGCCGCCGCCGCTGCGGCGGTGGAGGCCTGGGGCCTGCGGCCCCTGGACTGGCACAGCCGCCTCGCCGCCCGGCACATCTTCACCCACGTGGAATGGCATATGACCGGCTACGTGCTGGAGGTGCGGGGAGAGGGACCGGAGGACTTCCTCTGGACGGACCGGGCGGACTTTGAGGCCCGGGCGGTGCCCTCCGCCTTCACCCGGTATACGGAGGCGGCGCGGGAGCTGCTGGAATCACCCGATGGAGCGCCGCCCGCGGGCGGCGGAGAGGAGCGGACATGAACTGGCTGTTGGGACTCCCCCTGGGGCTGCTGAAGCTGCTTGGCACCGCGGTGCTGGTGATTTTGCGCATCGCCTGGCCGGTGCTGCTGGGACTTGGCGCGGCGGCCCTGGTGCGGCGGAGCCGGAGAAGGAAAGATGCCGGGGAAGCCGGGAGGGCGGAAAGACCGGACAAGGCCCCGGATTTCCGGGGTCCGGTGTACACCGTGGACTACGAGGAGGTGCCGGAGGAGCCGGTGCCCTTTGGCTATCAGCTGAGCTGGCTGGCGGTGCGGAGCTCCGATCCCGAGGCCGTGCTGCAGGCGCTGGGCGGCCGCCCCCTCCGTGCGGCGGACTGGAACGCCGGCGTGGCGGCGGCCTATGCGGGGGAGCGGTTCCTCTCGCCCTGCCTGAACGGCTTCGTGCTGGTTCTGGGCGGCGCGGAGGAGGAACAGGCCCGGCGTCTGGCCGCGTCCTTCGGCACGGTGGAATACTTCGCCACCCACCGGGTGACGGAGTACCATGCCTGGGCCCGGTACGACGGCGGGCGGTGCGCCCGGTCCTACGCGTATGATGGGGAGCGGGGAGAGGTCCTGCGGGACCAGGGCCCGCTGACCATGGAGGAGATCGCCCTGGGCTTCGGGGCGCTGCCCCGGCAGGGGGGCGCGGCGTATGAGCGTCCCCCCACGGAGGAGGACGTGCTGGACATCGCCGCCGCCTGGGGCCCGGATCCCCGGCGTCCCGGCGGCGGGGACGTGCCCGGCGGCGGATGGATCTTCCGATGAGGGGGGCGGCGGGATGGAACTCATCAATCTGGGGCTGACGGCGCTGCTGCTGGTGCTGCTGCGCAAGCTCGTCTGGTGCGTGCGGTGGCTTTGGTGCCATTACCGCGGCCGCCCGGTGCCGCCGCCCATTGCCTGGCTGCCCCGGCGCAGCGGCGAGACCTTTGCGGGCCACGTCCGCTCCCGCGGCCGGGAGGAACAGGAGGAGTGACCATGGCATTCTGGAAAAAGAGCGAGGACCCCTGGGACCTGACGCCGGAAAAGCGCCGGACGGAGATGCCCCGGGAGGAGACGGAGGAGAAGGACAGCCTCCGGGAGACCGTGCAGTCCTTGGCGAAGGAGCTCAAAGAGTGCTTTGCCGCGCCGCCGGAGGAGGAGCCGGAGCCCCAGGCGTGCCCCTGGTGCGGCAGGGTGATGCAGCGGGGCTATCTCATCAGCGGTCAGTGGGTCTACTGGCAGACGAAAAAGCCCCGGGCGCTGAGCCTCCGGGGCCACGCCGCCGACGCCCTGGTCATCAACACCGAGGGGGGCCTCTCCGCCAGCTACAAGACCGCCTGGCACTGTCCGGACTGTCACAAGATCGTGCTGGACGTTACGCCGCCCCCCGCGCCGCAGTGGGAGAGACCCACGCCGGAGGAGACGCCCGGGAGCGAAGAGACAGAAAAACCGTAAGGAGCAGGATACATTCAATGGCACAGCTATACTTCCAATACGGGCCCATGGGCGCCAGCAAGACGGCCAGCGCCCTGATGACGCGGTGCGACTAGGAGGAGCGGGGCCAGAAGGCGCTTTTGGTGAAGCCCCGGCTGGACACACGGGACGGAGACCACATGGTGGTCTCCCGCATCGGCCTTACCCACCCCCGCATC
>CALWXI010000173.1 GCA_944385455.1 uncultured Oscillospiraceae bacterium
CAGGCCCAGGACCCCGTGGCCGCCTACCGCCGGGCCGTGAAGGATTTTCTGGGATAAGCCATGAAGGATTCCCTCACCACCGTCTTTCTGGTATTCGTGGGGACGCTGTGCCTGGGCGGCATTTTGCTGAATGTGCTGCCTTACAGCTACACCGACTCCGCCCTGCTGTACCTTTCCGCCGTGCTGGCCGCGGGCTTTGCCTGGCTGGGCCGCCGGCGCTGAACATCCGTTGATTCTGCCAAGGAGGATTTTCATATGAGTTTGGAACGTACCATCGCCCATGATCTGCTGAGCATCGGCGCCGTGTTTCTGCGCCCCGACGAACCCTTCACCTGGGCCAGCGGCATCAAGAGCCCCATTTACTGCGACAACCGCCTGACGCTGACGGCCCCCGCCGTCCGCACCCACGTGGAGGAGGGCCTGGTGGATCTCATCTGCAAGCACTATCCCGACGTGCAGGTCCTGATGGGCACCTCCACCGCCGGCATCGCCCACGCCGCCATCGTGGGCCATCTCATGGGCCTGCCCATGGGCTACGTCCGCTCCGGCAACAAGGACCACGGCCGCCAGAACCGCATCGAGGGCAAGCTGGAGCCCGGAGCGAAGGTGGTGGTGGTGGAGGACCTGATCTCCACCGGCGGAAGCTGCATCGAGGTGGTGGAAGCCCTGCGGGAGGCCGGCGCCCAGGTGCTGGGCATCGCCTCCATCTTCACCTACGGCCTGCAGAAGGGCCTGGACCGCATGGCCGCGGCCAACGTGGTGAACCACTCCCTGTCCAATTTCGACGCCGTGTGCGAGGTGGCCGCCGACGAGGGGAAGATCCGTCCCGAGGACATCGACCGGCTCAAGAAATTCCGGGCCAACCCCTCCGATGAGAGCTGGATCCACTGAGGAGGTGCCGGTATGCCCAGAAACATCATCGATATCACCGACCTCTCCGTCGCCGAGATCGACCAGCTCATCGCCACGGCGGAGGACATCATCGCCAACCCCGCGAAGTATCAGAACGCCTGCGCCCACAAGCAGCTGGCCACGCTCTTTTTCGAGCCCTCCACCCGGACGCGGCTGTCCTTTGAGTCCGCCATGCTGGGCCTGGGCGGAAGCGTGCTGGGCTTCTCCGAGGCCATGAGCTCCTCCACCGCCAAGGGCGAGACCGTGGGCGACACCATCCACACCGTCAGCTGCTACGCCGACATCATCGCCATGCGCCACCCCAAGGAGGGCGCGCCCTATGCCGCCGCCCAGTTCTCCGAGGTGCCCATCATCAACGCCGGTGACGGCGGCCACAACCACCCCACTCAGACCCTGACCGACCTTCTGACCATCCACCGGGAGAAGGGCAAGCTGAACGGCTTTACCATCGGCTTCTGCGGTGACCTGAAATTCGGCCGCACCGTCCACTCCCTGGTCAACGCCCTGAGCCGGTACGACAACATCCGCTACGTCCTCATCTCCCCCCTGGAGCTCAAGCTCCCCCGGTACGTCAAGGAGGAGGCTTTGAAAAAGCGGGGCATCCCCTACACCCAGACCACGGACCTGGAATCCGTCATCCCCCAGCTGGATATCCTCTACATGACCCGCGTCCAGAAGGAGCGGTTCTTCAATGAGGAGGACTACCTGCGCTTGAAGGACAGCTATGTCCTGACGCCGGAAAAGCTGACCCACGCCAAGGAGGACCTGTCCATCCTGCATCCCCTGCCCCGGGTCAATGAGATCTCCGTGGCGGTGGACAAGGACCCCCGGGCCGCCTACTGGAAGCAGGTGAAAAACGGCAAGTTCATCCGCATGGCCCTCATCCTGAAGCTGCTGGGCATCGAAGTGTGAGGAGGAAATCGTTTCTATGAATATCGACAGCATCCAAAACGGCGTGGTCCTGGACCACATCCAGGCCGGCAAAAGCATGGAGATCTATCAGTTCCTGCATCTGGATCAGCTGGACTGCTCCGTGGCCATCATCAAGAACGTCCGCAGCGGCCGCATGGGCAAAAAGGACATCATCAAGATCGACTCTCCCATGGAGCTGGATCTGGACGTGCTGGGCTATATCGACTCCAACATCACCGTCAACATCATCCGGAACGGCAAGCGGGTGGAGAAAAAGCACCTGGAGCTGCCTCGGAAGCTGGTGAACATCATCCGCTGCAAGAATCCCCGGTGCATCACGGTGGCGGAGCCCCAGCTGGACGCCATCTTTCTCCTCAGCGACGCGGAGAAGCACACCTATCGCTGCGCCTACTGCGACACCGCCAAGGACAAGAAATTCTGACGCGGCGGCAGCCCCGGCAGGGCCGCATCTTCCGCACCCCGCCCGGTATCCGCCGCCCAAGCATACGCTGCCGGGTTCTCTGCCGTCCTGAACCCTGCTCAGCGGCGCGGCGTACCGCTTCGTGAGGCGGAGCGGCTCCAAGCATATGGGATCTCCCCGTTGCGCAGACGCAAAAAAGCCCCCTCCTCTCATGAGAGGAGGGGGCGCTGTTTTTGGTTTCACAATCCCCGCCAGGCCTCCGGCCGCAGGCGGCTGAGGTCGTGCTCCGCCGCGTCGATGGTGCGGAGCATGGCGTCCCGGTCCTGATTCAAGGTGCCCTTGAGGACCAGATAATTGCTGGCGTGATTCATCCGGAACACGCTGCCGGGGCTGTCCAGACGCTCCACCAGAAGCCGGGTCTCCCGCAGCACCTGGGGCTGGTCCAGCAGATGGAACTTTCCCTCCTGAAGCCAGTCATACAGAGGCGTCTCCGGCTCCACCATCAGCGTCAGCATGCCGATATACTCGGGATTCATGGCGTTGAAGGCCTCGGCCGTCTCCACGGCGTGGCGCTCCAGCAGTTCCGGGCCGCCCAGGCCGGTGATGGCCGTGACGGACAGGGCGATGCCGCAGGAGCGGACCTTCTGTCCCATCGCCACGATCTCCGCTGCGGTGTGGCCCTTGCGCATCAGCGTCAGCACCTCGTCGCAGCCGGACTCCAGGCCCATGTAGACCATGGTGAGGCCTTTGGCCCGGAGGGTGCGCAGCTCCTCCTCCGTGCGGATGCGGATGCTGGCGGGAGAGGCGTAGCTGGTGACCCGCCGGCACTCCGGGAACAGCTCCCGGACGGTGTCCAGGATCACGTACAGCTCCTCGGCCCGGCGCACCAGGGCATCGCCGTCAGCCAGGAATACCTTGTCCACGCGGCGGTACATCTGCCGGGCCATGCGGAAATCCTCCAGGACCTCCTCCAGGGGCCGCAGGGCGAAGCGCTTTTCCTTGTACATGCTGCAGAAGGCGCATGTATTGTGGCTGCAGCCGTAGGTCACCTGGACGATGAGGCTGTATGCCTCGGAAGGGGGACGATAGACGCTGCCGTAGTATCTCATACGCCCAGCTTCTCCAGTGCCGCCATCCGCAGGCACACGCACAGCACCTCGATGGCCTTCTCCAGCTCCTCCACGGGAGGCAGGGACGGGGCGATGCGCAGATTGCTGTCCTGGGGATCCTTGCCGTAGGGGAAGGTGGCGCCGGCGCCGGTAAGGGTGACGCCCGCCTCCTTGCACAGCGCCCAGGTCCGCTTTGCGGTGCCGGGCATGGCATTGAGAGAGACGAAGTAGCCGCCCTTGGGCCGCTCCCAGGAAGCGATGTCCAGGGGGGCGATCTCCCGGTCCAGAGCGTCCAGCACGGCGTGGAACTTGGGCGCCATGATGGCGGCGTGCTTCTTCATCAGCTCCAGGGTATGGGCCTTGTTCTGGAGATAGAGCACGTGGCGCTGCTGGTTCACTTTGTCAAAGCTGATGATCTGCACGGTCAGGAGCTTTTCCATATAGCGGAGGTTGGCCTCGGAGGCGGCGAAGCAGGAAACGCCCGCGCCGGGGAGGGTGATCTTGGAGGTGGAGGCAAACTCAATGACCATGTCGGGGTTGCCGGCCTTGGCGCATTCGCTCAAAATGTCCGGAAACTCCACATACTCGCCCTCAAACTCGTGGACGCAGTAGGCGTTATCCCACATCACGGTAAAATCCGGCGCGGCGGGCTTCAAGGCCGCCATGCGGCGGACGGTATCCATGGAGTAGATGATCCCGTCCGGATTGGAATACTTGGGCACGCACCAGATGCCCTTGACGGCGGGGTCCTTCACCGCCTCTTCCACGGCGTCCATGTCGGGGCCGTCGGAGGTCATGGGGATGGTGATCATCTCAAAGCCGAAGGACTCGGTGATGAGGAAGTGGCGGTCATAGCCGGGGGCAGGGCACAGCCACTTCACCTTCTCCTCCCGGCACCAGGGCCGCTCCGAGTGGAGCAGGCCGTGGGTGCAGGCCTTGGAGATGGTATCGTACATCAGCTGCAAACTGGCGTCGCCGCCCACGGACGCCTGCTCCGGCCGGCAGCCCAGAATGTCGGCAAACAGCCGCCGGGCGGCGGACAGGCCGGCGGTCTCGCCGTAGTTGCGCACGTCGATGCCGTCGGACACGTAGT
>CALWXI010000174.1 GCA_944385455.1 uncultured Oscillospiraceae bacterium
ATCCGGGACCCCCTCTCCGGCCGGGCCTACGTCTATCAGGCCATGCGCGTCACCGGCTGCGGCGATCCCCGGACGCCGGTGTCCGAGACCCTGCCCGGCAAGCTCCCCCAGCGCAAGCTGGCCCAGACCGCCGCCGCGGGCTACTCCTCCTACGGCAACCAGATCGGCCTGGCCACGGGCCAAGTCAGTGAGGTGTATCACCCCGGGTATGTGGCCAAGCACCTGGAGGTGGGCGCCGTGGTGGGCGCCGCTCCGGCGGACAATGTGGTGCGCCAGCGCCCGGTGCCCGGCGACGTGGTGATCCTGCTGGGCGGCCGCACCGGACGGGACGGCATCGGCGGCGCCACCGGCTCCTCCAAGAGCCACAACCGCAAATCCCTGACCACCATGGCCTCCGAGGTGCAAAAGGGCAATGCTCCGGAAGAGCGCAAGATCCAGCGCCTGTTCCGGGACGGCAAGGTCACCCGCCTCATCAAGCGCTGCAACGACTTCGGCGCCGGCGGCGTGTCCGTGGCCATCGGAGAGCTGGCCGACGGTCTGGACATCGACCTGGACGCCGTGCGGAAGAAGTACGAGGGTCTGGACGGTACGGAGCTTGCCATCTCCGAATCCCAGGAGCGCATGGCCGTGGTGGTGGCCCCGGAGGACGCCGGGACCTTCATCGACGCAGCCCGCCGCGAGAATCTGGAGGCCTATCAGGTAGCCGTGGTCACCGAGGACCCCCGCATGGTGATGCACTGGCAGGGGCACGCTATCGTCAGCCTCAGCCGGGACTTTCTCAACACCAACGGTGCCGTCAAGCACACCCGGGTGTCCGTGGAGGCCTCCGCTCCCCAGCCGCCCGTCCCCGTCCTGTCTCTCCGGGAGACGGCTTCCAGTCTGAAATGCGCTTCCCGCCGGGGCCTTTCCGAGCGGTTTGACTCCACCATTGGCGCGGGCAGCGTGCTGATGCCCTTCGGCGGCAAGTACCAGCGTACCCCCGCCCAGGTGATGGCGGCGCTGCTGCCGGTGCTGCCGGGCCAGGAGACAGAGGACTGCTCTGTCATGGCCTGGGGCTTCGATCCCGATGCCATGAGCGCCGACCCCTTCACCGGGGCGTACCGGTCCGTGGTGGTGTCGCTTTCCAAGCTGGCCGCCGCCGGCTGCGACGTCCGTCAGGCCTACCTCACCTTCCAGGAGTACTTTGAAAAGCTGCGGGAGGAACCCCGCCGCTGGGGCAAGCCCTTCGCCGCATTGCTGGGCGCGCTGTCGGCCCAGCTGGATCTGGAGGTGGCCGCCATCGGCGGCAAGGACTCCATGTCCGGCTCCTTCCTGGACATGGACGTGCCCCCCACCCTGATTTCCTTTGCCATCGCGCCGGCCAGGGCCGGCCAGATCCTCTCCCCCGAGTTCAAGGAGGCCGGTCACCCGGTGTGCCTCTTCGCCCCCGCCGACAGCAGCGCCGCGGCGCTGCGGGCCTGCTGGGACGCCTTTGCCGCCCAGGTGCGGGCCGGGAAGGTCCGCGCCGCCTGGGCCGTGGAGCAGAGCGTGGCCGAGGCCGTGATGAACATGTCCTTCGGAAACCGCATCGGCTTCACCGGCGCCGCCGCCCCGGAGGTCCTGCCCGGCGCCATTGTGGCCGAGCTTACCGTGGCCGTGCCGGAGGCGGTGCAGCTGGGCGTCACCATCGCCGATGCCACCGTCACCCTGGGCGGCGACTCCGCTCCCATCGCCGAGCTGCTGGCCCTGAACGAGGCCGTGCTGGAGGACGTTTATCCCAACCGCACACCTGCTGACCCCGGCACCATCCCCACGGTGGAGGCTCCCGCCTTCACCCGCACCGCTCCCAGCGCCGGCGTGTCCCGGCCCCGGGTGCTGATCCCCGTGTTCCCCGGCACCAACTGCGAATACGACAGCGCCCGGGCGGTGCTCCGGGCCGGTCTGGAGCCGGAGGTCCTGGTGGTCACCAACCAGACTGCCGCGGACGTCTCCGATTCCGCCGCCCGCTTTGCCCGGGCGGCCCGGGACAGCCAGATCATCTTTGTCCCCGGCGGCTTCTCCGGCGGCGACGAGCCCGACGGCTCCGGCAAATTCATCACCGCCTTCTTCCGCAATCCTCAGGTGGCCGACGCCACCATGGAGCTGCTGAAGAAGCGGGACGGCCTGATGCTGGGCATCTGCAACGGCTTCCAGGCCCTCATCAAGCTGGGCCTGGTGCCCTACGGCGAGATCATCGACACCGATGCCTCCTGCCCCACCTTGACCTACAACCGCATCGGCCGCCACCAGTCCAAGATCGTCCGCACCCGGGTGGCCTCCAACCGCTCTCCGTGGCTGGCGGGCGTCCAGGTGGGCGACGTGATCTCCGTGCCCATCTCTCACGGCGAGGGCCGGTTCCTCTGCCCGCCGGAGCTGCTGGAGCGGCTGGCGGAAAACGGGCAGATCGCCACCCAGTACGTGGACCTCACCGGCGCGCCCACCATGGACGTGGACTTCAATCCCAACGGCTCCGTGTGGGCGGTGGAGGGCATCACCTCCCCCGACGGCAGGGTCCTGGGCAAGATGGGACACTCTGAGCGGGTGGGTTCCTCCCTGTACCGCAATGTCCCCGGCAGCTATGACCTGCACCTGTTCGATTCCGCCCGGGCGTATTTCACCCTTTGATCCCCGCACCCAAATCTAAGAAATGAGGTGGCCACATGGCATACTTTTTCTCCGAGCCCTCCCATACCTTCAGCGAATATCTGCTGGTCCCCGGCTACTCCTCTGCCGAGTGCATCCCCGCAAACGTCTCTTTGTCCACCCCTGTGGTGAAGTTCAAGCGGGGTGAGACTCCTTCTCTGACCATGAACGTCCCCATGGTCTCCGCCGTGATGCAGTCTGTCTCCGGTGAGAAGATGGGCATCGCCTTGGCCAAGGAGGGCGGCATCGCCTTCATCTATGTCTCTCAGCCCATCGACCAGCAGGCTGAAATGGTCCGGAAGGTGAAAAACCACAAGGCAGTCTTTGTCACCAGCGACTCCAACCTCCGCCTGGGAGCCCCTCTGGCCGCGGTTCTGGAGCAGAAGCAGCGCACCGGTCACTCCACCATGGCCGTCACCGACGACGGCACCGGCACCGGCAAGCTCCTGGGCCTGGTCACCAGCCGGGACTACCGGGTCAGCCGCATGGATCCCTCCACCCCCGTCAGCGCTTTCATGACCCCCGCTGAAAGGCTCATCACCGCCCCAGAGGGCACCAGTCTGAAAACCGCCAACGACATCATCTGGGACCACAAGCTCAACGCTCTGCCCATCGTCTCCGCCGACGGCCATCTGGTGAGCTTCGTGTTCCGCAAGGACTACGACTCCCACAAGGACAATCCCCTGGAGCTGCTGGACTCCCAGAAGCGTTACGTGGTGGGCGCCGGCATCAATACCCGGGACTACGCCCAGCGGGTCCCCGCCCTGGTGGAGGCCGGCGTGGACGTGCTGGTCATCGACTCTTCCGAGGGCTACTCTGAGTGGCAGCTGCGCACCCTGAAGTGGATCCGGGATCACTACGGCGACACCGTGAAGGTGGGTGCCGGCAACGTGGTGGACGGCGAGGGCTTCCGCTTCCTGGCGGACGCCGGGGCCGACTTCGTGAAGATCGGCATCGGCGGCGGCTCCATCTGCATCACCCGGGAGACCAAGGGCATCGGCCGCGGACAGGCCACCGCCGTCATCGACGTGGCCGCGGAGCGTGACCGCTACTTTGAGGAGACCGGCATCTATGTCCCCATCTGCGCCGACGGCGGCATCGTCCAGGACTATCACATCACCCTGGCCCTGGCCATGGGCGCGGACTTCTGCATGCTGGGCCGGTACTTCTCCCGATTCGACGAGTCCCCCACCAGCAAGGTCCTCATCGGCGGCAGCTATATGAAAGAGTACTGGGGGGAGGGCAGCGCCCGTGCCCGGAACTGGCAGCGCTATGATCTGGGCGGCGCGGCCAAGCTCTCCTTTGAGGAGGGCGTGGACTCCTACGTTCCCTACGCCGGTGCCCTCAGCGACGGCATGGCCACCACCCTGGCCAAAGTCCGCTCCACCATGTGCAACTGCGGCGCGCTGACCATCCCCGAGCTGCGGGAGAAGGCCAAGCTGACGCTGGTGTCCTCCGTCTCCATCGTGGAAGGCGGCGCCCACGACGTGCTGCTCAAAGACACCACCAACTCCGGCAACCGCAGCTGA
>CALWXI010000175.1 GCA_944385455.1 uncultured Oscillospiraceae bacterium
CCTTCTCGCCGTCGATGACGGCCAGAACCTGGTCAAACTTCACGGTGTCGCCGGCTTCCTGGTCCAGCTTCTCGATGTAGACCACGTCGCCCTCGGCCACCTTGTACTGCTTGCCGCCGGTCACGATGATAGCGTTCATTGTTTGTTTCAACTCCTTCACTTACGGGCTCGCTGTCGGGGGCGGTCCCGTCGGGACACTTGAAACCCATTCAAAGCGGCTGGACAATTATATCAGTGAAAAACGGGAATGTCAACAGGATTTTCAGGAAAAACGCGGAATATTCAATAGATGTCCCAGTAGGCCGCCCGCAGGGTGGTGGCCCGGGAGAGCCCGCCCACCGCGGCGGTCATGGAGGCGGTGGCGTCCGTGGTCCAGGCGGTCTTCTCCACCGGCAGGGACTGGCACCCCGAAACCAGCGTGCCGCCCTCCCGATCGTAAACGCCGTGGGCGCGGAACCACACCCGGTACTCCCCGTCATACGCGTCCACAGAATCCACTGCCACGCGGCAGCCGGTCTCATCCGCGTAGAGGACCTTGCCGGCGTTGGAATCCAGGTCTGTGAGGTCCAGCTCCACCGTCCATGTGCCGGGGAGGTCCTCGCAGGAAAGACGGTAGTTGGCGTTGTGGAACTGGTAGGCCAATCCATATCGCCAGGTGCCGTAAGTGCCGTTTTTGAGGCATATCATGATCAAAATAGCTAATATAGCAACTGATATTCCGCCCAGAGCCGCCCACTTCCGCTTCAGCCGCCCCAAATTTGGTCCCGCTGCCGCGCCGTAGATGACCTCCGTTACCTCCGCGCCCAGGGCTGCCGCGATGCGCTCCAGGGTTTCCAGATCCGGCTGTGCCTTCCCGGTCTCCCAGGCGGAGACGGTCTGCCGGGTGACGAAGAGCCGCTCTGCCAGCTGCTCCTGGGTCAGATGCCTTGCGGTGCGCAGCTGCCGGATGTGTTTTGCCACAGATGCCATGACTGCCGCCTCCTTTCTTTCCGGTTCCAGCCTACCACAGCGGCCCGCCGGTGTCACGCAAAAAGCATTTGCCTGCCTTTCTGGAGCGGGAAGGCCTTGACAGACGCATTGGCATATGGTATATTTCGCATATAAAGAGTGAAATATACCACATATCAAGAGGAGGGGACGATGGATGAAAAAGCAGACGCTTTACGGCTGCCTGGGCTTTTTGTCGCTGCTGGGACTGGTGGGCGTGTTCACGGAGGCCCGGAGTTTTCTGGCCTTCTTCGCCTTCGCGGTGGACTTCCAGTATTTCTTCCAGCCCTCCGACGAGATGGCGGAGGCCCAGGTGACCCGGGCTGCCGCCCGGGCCTTTGTGGCGGGGATGCTGGTGATGGCGGCGGCCACCCTGGGGGCGCTGCTGCTGGGGCGCTATGCGCCGCAGCGGGCACTGGCGGCGGGGTGTGCCGCGGGATGGGGCGCCTCCGTGGCAGTGTTTGCTCTGCTGGCGGCGCTGTATGCCCTCCGGGAGAACTGGGGGTTGGAGCATGATTCGTAACCGGATGAAGGAGCACCGGGCCCGGCTGGGACTCAAGCAGGAGGATCTGGCCAGACTGGTGGGGGTCCGCCGGGAGACCATCGGCAACCTGGAAAAGGGACGCTACAACCCGTCGTTGGTACTGGCATGGAACATTGCCCGGGTGTTCGGAGTGCCCATCGAAGAGGTGTTCACCGTGGAGCCGGAGGAAACGTGAACGGGGGGAGAAGGCGCTGCCTTCTCCCCCGTTTATTCAGTAGGCCAGACGCGCCTCCGTCCAGTCCGCGATGAGACCGGCGTACCAGCGGCATACCGCTTTTCCGGTCTCCAGGTCCAGATTGATGTAGTTGCCGCATTCCGTGGGGCTTTTGCCGGGCATTTCTCCGGAAAAGTCCCCGGCCTGGCGGAAGGTCCGCTGCAGCAGCTCCACGGCCTGGGCGCAGGTCAGGCGGCGGCTGTCGAAGAGGAAGTAGAAACCCGTCTGGCAGCCCATGGGGCCGAAGTAGATGACGGCCTCCTTCTCCGGGCTGTTGCGCAGCAGGGTGGCCATGAGATGCTCGGCGGAGTGCATCTCACTGTTGGAGAGCAGGTCCCCGGTATTGGGGGTTTTGAAGCGCAGATCAAAGGTGATGATGTCCCCGTCCCTGCGGGAGAGGTACAGCCCCGGCCGGAGCTTGTTGTGGTCCACGGTAAAGCTGGCGATGCGTTCCATAGTCAAACCTCCTGTAATGCCCGGGCCAGAGGCAGGACCACGCGTCCCAGGGCCTCCAGTGCCTGTCCGAAATCAAAGTACTCCTCCGCCTGACGCGCTGAGAAGAGGTGGTCCGAGACGGACTTCACCGCCGCGAAGCCCACGCCGTTGCGCAGGCACACCTGGGCGATGGCGCCGCCCTCCATCTCCGCCAGCAGGGGGGAGAAGGTGTCCCGGATGAAGGCGGCCCGGTCTCCCCGGACGGCGAACCAGTCTCAGGTGGCCACCCGTCCGGTGACGGCAGGGTAGCCCAGCCCGACTAGCAGGGCGCGGCACCGTTCCGGCTCCCAGGTGGGGAAGGTCACCTGGCTCACGATGGACACCAGCCCGATGGG
>CALWXI010000176.1 GCA_944385455.1 uncultured Oscillospiraceae bacterium
ACGGCGGCAGGGGCGTCCCGGCAGAAGAGGATCAGTACGGCGAACAGGGCAAACACCGCGGACTGGTAGATCTGGGTGGACCAGACCACCTCCGTCAGGGAGTGGAACACCGCCATGGCCAGGCATGCCGCCAGCATGGCGGTCATGGGGTCGGCGTCCTGCCGGCGGCGGCGCAGCAGCATCCACACCGCGCTGCCCAGCATGGCCGCAAAGGCCGCCAGTCCCAGAATGCCCGCCTCGGCCATAATTTGAATGAACTGATTGTGGACATACTTGGATTCATAGTAGAAATCCTGCACGGCGGTGACCTGGCCCTCCACGCCGCCTACGCCCCAGCCGATCAGGGGGCTTGCCAGCCAGAGCTTCAGGCCGTCCCGGAAGAACACCAGGCGCTGAATAAAGTTCTGGTTGGCCCACAGGCCCTGGAGACGGTTGGCGGCAAAGGCGGGCAGCAGCTTGTAGCCCAATGGAACGGAAGTGCCGTCGGAGAGGGAGAGCGACGTCAGCGTGCCGTCTCCGGTGAGCTGAAGCCACACCACCCGGCTGCCTTCCGGCACGGTAAAGGAAGCGGCGGAGAGCGGGCCCTCGTAGAGGACGGTGTTGGTGTGCATCATCAGTTCTGCTTCAGTCTGGCTGTAGACCACGGCCTGAGCGTCGATTCCATCCCAGGAAAGCGTATAGGTCCCGGCATCGGGATACACTGCCCGCTCCAAAGCGGCATCCGGAGAGAGCACGGTGCCGCCGGTGAGATTGAAGGCCAGCACCACGTAGATCACCGCCATTGCCGCCAGTGCGCCGCCGGCTATGGCCACAGCTTTCTGGCGGCCCTCCAGGCGCCGGCACAGGCTGCGGCCGCAGCTGGCGTCCAGTCCCCAGATGAGGCCGCCGCACGCCACGGCGGCCAGCAGGGGCACCGGGCTGACAGTGCCCAGGAAGGGCGTGGAGGCAAAGGAGCATACCAGGGTGGCTGCCACACATTCCAGCATCAGCAGGAAAAGTCCCAGACGGGCGCCCTTGGCGGAGACCAGGAGATAGACCACGCAGGTGACGGCGAAAGCCGCCATGGCGCCCATGGAGAAGGACAGGAAGAAGGCCAGGGACTGAATGCCCAGCCCCAGGGCGGTCAGAACCCGTTCCCGACGGGAGACGGCGGTGCGCAGCAGATAGAGCCCCACCACCAGTCCCAGGGCCAGGAGGCCGGCGGAGACATTGGCGTTGCTGAAGATGCCGGTGATGCGGGTGCCGGCCTCATAGCCCATGGTGTCCAGAGAGTACACCACACCCAGGGGGGCCATCAGGGCGATGAAGCCCCGGGCGAAAAACTGGAGGGAGGCGGCGTCGATGCACAAGACGGCGATGAGGGTCAAAACGCCGGAGAAGATCTGCAGTACCAGCCGCAGATGCTCCCGGCGAAGCCGGATCACCAGCAAAGCAAAGAGAGCCAGCGCCGCCAGGGTCTTGCCGCTTTCCCGGGCGGCATAGGCGCCGAAATGGCACCACAGGCCCGAAAGCAGGCAGATCAGGGCATAGGCGAACACGGAGACGGTCAGGGGGGAGAGACGCTCCCGCAGGGACTGGACCGGAGCGCGGCCCAGGGAAAAGACCAGCGCCGCGGCCGCCAGCACCACCGCCAGCAGGCGGCTGGTACCGGTGACGGCGAAAAAGAGCAGGAACGGGATCAGCCAGGGGAACACGGCATCCAGTCTGCGCTGGATGCCGGCAAATGCGGAGGGGACTTGAGGCTGTTTTTTGGCCAAAATGAATCACTCCTGTTGTCAGATTTCCAGAGCGGCTCCGGTTCGGGGCAGCACGGAGGTGTAAAGGGACAAGACTTGTGGCAGTACCTGGTCCAGGGCATAGGGGGCCGCGGCCTCCCGGGCGGCGCGGCCCATGGCCGCGGCGGCGGCTGGATCGTCCAGCAGGTGTCTGACGGAAACCGCGAAGGCCGCTTCGTCGTCATAGGGATAGAGAAGGCCGGTGACCCCGTGGGTCAGCAGGTCCGTGTGGCCCTTGACACGGGTGGCCACCACCGGAAGGGCGGCGTACATGGCCTCCATGACGTTGAAGGGCAGCCCCTCGGAGCGGCTGGCGCTGACGGCGGCGTCCGCCAGGGCGTAAAGGGGACCCATTTGCCCCACCTGGCCGGGGAATACCGTCCGGTCCGCCACCCCCAGTGTCCGGGCCAGGGTCCGGCATTCCTCCAGCAGCGCCCCCTGGCCGGGCAGCAGCAGCCGTACCCGCTCCGGAAGGAGGGGCAGGGCCCGGATCAGCATGGCCTGATTTTTCCGGGCGGAAAATTCCGCGGCGTACACCAGCACGAAATCCGCGTCGCAGAAGCCGTATGTAGCCCGCAGCTGTGTGCGGGGGCCGGGTGGTGCGTCCAGCCGGGAAAAGTCCACGCCCACGCCGGGGATGTTCTCGATCCGGCGGCCCAGACGCCAACGGTTGGCGGCCTGAAAGTCCCAGGCGTTCATGGTCAGCAGCAGGTCTGTCTGGGGAGCGGTGAGCCGCTCGGCCAGCAGCAGAAGCCGCCGCTTGAAAAACGGGGTATCGTCGTCGAAGAGGTATCCGTGGGCCACGTTCACCACAGGCGGACGCTTCGGCAGCGCCGCCGCGGCCCGGCGGGTAAAGAACGCGGCCAGGGAGGTATGGGTGATGATCAGGTCATACCGGTGCTCCTCCATCAGCCTCCGCAGCCCGGCCTGGGCCCGGAAATTGGACGGGGCGGTCATTTTCTTTTCAAAAGAAACGGGAAATACCGCGTCTGCCTCCGGCAGGGAGGGGGGTGGGCCGCCGCAGGCGGCGTGGACTTCCCAGCCCAGACCGTGGAAGGCCTCGAGGTACGGGCGGTGGAAGTTGTACAGATGGGAGCCGGTGGAGGCGGTGAACAAAACGCGCTGCTTCATATCGGATCGTTCCTCGTCAGTGGGATACAACGCCTATTATATTTGACAGGTAGTTTGATTTCAAGTAAAATGAGGCTGGATTTTTGTTGAAAAAAGGGGAAAATCGACTATGATCAAGGAAAATCAGCGGCTGCTGAATCAGCTCAACGTGCTCAGCGACGGCGTGCTGGTGTTTGCGGCCATGCTGCTGGCCTACTGGATCCGGTTCCATCTCTTCTCCGGTACTGTCTCTTTCCCCTTCCGCAGTTTCGTTTGGCTGGGACTGGCGGCGGTGGTGCTGTGCCTGGGCACCTATGCTGTGGCGGGACTGTACGCCTCCTACCGGGCGGTGCGGTTCTACAGGGAGGCGCAGACGCTGTTTCTGGCCACGGTGCTGGACACGCTGATCCTGATTACCGCGCTGTTTGTGTTCCGCCTCAACGAGATGTCCCGGTGGATGCTGGTGGCGTTTTGCGTGCTGGCCTATGGGATGCTGGTGTGCAAGCGGGCGGCGCTGCGAACGACCCTGCGGCACTACCGGAGCCTGGGCTACAACCAAAAGCATGTGCTGGTGGTGGGAGACGGTCCCATGGCTGCGGCCTATGTGCGCAAAGTGCGGGCCGACCGGGAGTTGGGCTACACCGTGGATGGCTACGTGGCGGACCAGGGGCGGCTGAAGACTGTGGATCTGCTGGGCGGCTACGACCAGCTGGAGTCCATTCTGGAGCAGCGCAACCCCGACGAGGTGATCCTGGCCATATCGCCGGATGAGTTCACCCTCACCGGAAAGCTCATCAATCTGTGTGAAAAGACCGGCACCAAGCTGTCTCTGGTGCCCTTCTACGCCGCCTATATGCCCTCTAACCCCCAGGTGGACAATATCAACGGCCTGCCTGTCATCAATCTGCGCCGCATTCCCCTGGACAATCTGGCCAACGCGTTTTTGAAGCGCACCATGGACATCGTGGGTTCCCTGGTGCTGATTGTGGTGACGTCCCCCTTGATGCTCGTGGCGGCGGTGGGGGTGAAGCTGTCCTCTCCGGGCCCCATCCTCTTCCGACAGGAGCGGGTGGGTCGGAACAAGAAGCCGTTTTATATGTACAAGTTTCGTTCCATGCGGGTCAACGATTCGGAACAGACCGGCTGGAGCCGGGACCGGGACCCCCGCAAGACGGCCTTCGGCGCGTTTATCCGCAAGTGCTCCATCGACGAGCTGCCCCAGTTTTTCAATGTGCTCCGGGGGGACATGAGCCTGGTGGGCCCCCGGCCGGAGGTGCCCTACTATGTGGAGCAGTTCAAGGAGGAGATCCCCCGCTACATGGTCAAGCACCAGGTCCGCCCGGGCATCACCGGCTGGGCCCAGGTCAACGGCTACCGGGGAGATACCTCTATCCGCAAGCGCATCGAATACGACCTCTATTATATCGAAAACTGGAACTTCTTTTTCGATCTGAAGATCCTGCTGATGACGCTGTTCCGCGCCGTCAACGCTGAGAAGCTGTCACATTGAAAAAGCGGCGGACCTCCCGCCGCTTTTTTGCATAATCCCGCCGGGACGGCGCACACTGAAAGCGCAGTAATCCAGAAAAGGAAGTGTGACCATGCCGGAGAGAATCGTCATTGCGCTGGGCGGAAACGCCCTGCAGGATCAGGACAGCCCTCCCACTGCGGAGGCCCAGCTGGAGGTGGTGAAAAAGACCTGCGCCCACATCGCGGAGATCAGCCGCCGGGGCTATGAAATGGCTGTCGTCCATGGAAACGGCCCCCAGGTGGGGCGGATCGTGCTGGCGGGGGAGGCCGCCCGGGACGTGGTGCCCCCAATGCCCTTTGATGTGTGCGGTGCCATGAGTCAGGGGTATATCGGCTACCACATCCAGCAGGCGCTGAAGTACGCCTTGAGCAGCCGGGGACGGAACTACCCGGTGGTGACGCTGGCCACTCAGGTGGTGGTGGACCGGTCGGACCCCGCCTTTGCCAACCCCACCAAGCCCATTGGACCTTTTTACAGCCGCCAGGAGGCGCTGCGGCTGGAAGAGGACAAAGGCTATATCATGCGGGAGGACGCCGGCCGGGGCTGGCGGCGGGTGGTGGCCTCTCCCATGCCCCGGCGGATCGTGGAGATCCCGGCTGTGCGGCTTTTGTGGGACCACGCGGTGGTGATCGCCTGCGGCGGCGGGGGCATCCCGGTGGTGGAGAACCCGGACGGCACCCTGGAGGGCGTGGCGGCAGTGGTGGACAAGGACTTTGCCGCGGAGCTTCTCGCCGAGGAGGTAGGGGCCGACGCCCTGCTGATCCTGACCGGGGTGGAAAAGGTGGCCATCCGCTTCGGCACGCCGGAGCAGCAGGATCTGGATCACCTGAATCTGGCGGAGGCGGCCCGGTATTTGAAGGAGGGGCATTTCGGCGTGGGCAGCATGCTGCCCAAGGTGGAGGCGGCCATGAAATTCGTCCGGGCCAACCCGGACAAGCGGGCCATCATCACCAGCCTGGACCGGTGTCTGGACGCCCTGGACTGCAAGACCGGCACCGTGGTGACCTTTGCATGAATCAAAACGTGAAAAACGGGGCCGGCAGCGCACTGCGCTGCCGGCCCCGTTGACGCAGAGGGGAGATCGCGGACGCCGCTTGCGCCCCTGGCGAAGCTCGGTTTTCAGCGTCAAAACGCTCATGGCATCCTCCCATCGGTCAGCCGTGATGGACATACTTGGCCACCTTCCGGGCGGCGGTGGCCTGAGAGATGCCCAGCTCCCGGGCCACCGCCACGGTGGTGCCCCAGCGCCGGTAGGCGTCCCGGATGATCTGGCCCTCGTAGGCGTCCATCCGCTCGGCCAGCGTGCCGGACTGGGCCAGCAGGGCCTCCGGGTCCCGGACCTCCCCGGCGTACTCCGGCGGCAGGGCGGTGAGGTCGATGATGGGGTCCTGGACGGTGATGACGATGCGCTCCACCAGGTTCTCCAGCTGGCGCACGTTGCCCGGCCAGTCATACTGATCCAGGAAGGTGAGGAACCGGGGGCTGAAATTCAGCTCCTTGCCGTACTCCCCGCAGAACCGGGCCAGAAACTGGTGGGCCAGGGGGAGGATGTCCTCCTTGCGCAGCCGCAGCGGCGGGATGTGGATGCGGATGACGTTGAGGCGGTAAAAGAGGTCGGAGCGGAAGAGGCCCCGCTGTACCTCTTCCTCCAGGTTCCGGTTGGTGGCGACGATGAGCCGGAAGTCCAGCTCAATCTTCTTGGTGCCGGAGAGGCGTTCGATGGTCTTTTCCTGGATCAGCTGCAGCAGCTTGGACTGGATATGCAGCGGCAGCTCGCCGATCTCGTCCAGAAACAGCGTCCCCTGGTTGGCCAGCTCGAGCTTGCCGATCTTGCCGCCGCTGGCGGCGCCGGTGAAGGCGCCCTTTTCATAGCCGAAAAGCTCCGACTCGATGAGGTTTTCATGGAGCACCGCGCAGTTGACCTCGATGAAGGGACCGGCCGCCCGGTCGCTCATGGCGTGGATGGCCTTGGCCACGGCGCTCTTGCCCACGCCGGTCTCCCCGGTGATGAGGATGTTGGCCTTGGTGTTGGCGGTGTTCTGCATCAGCGTCCAAAGCCGCTGCATGGCCCCGCTTTTGAACACCAGGGAGGTGGAGGTGGCCCGGGTGCGCAGCTCGGCGATCTCCTGAGTGTACTGCTGGAGGGAGTCCCGCATGTGGCGGTAGTTGCGCTGGATGGAGTTGATCTGCTCCATGGAGACGGTGTTGAAGCACACGGCGTACTTCAGCTCCCCCCGGTCGTCGAACAGGGGGATGCCCACGGTCATCACGTTGCGGTGGATGCGGTTGATGGTCTGAGTGGTGGTGATCTTCTCCTTGCGGCGGATGACCTCCGCCGTGATGCAGGGGGAGAAGGTGCCGTCGGCCTCCAGATCGAAGGCGGACTTGCCCACGATGGAGTTGTGGGCGAAGCCGAAGTTGCGCTCGTAGGTCTCGCTGACCCAGAGGATGACGCCGCCGGCATCGGAGAGCATCATGTCATCCGCCAGCACCAGATTGTTCTCCGGACTGATGATGTCGAAAAGACCCTTGAGGTTGATGTCCTCATCCATGAATTTGGCAAGTTTTGTGGATTGTGCCAAAATTATCCCCCCACCTGCCCCGGCAGCGGGCCGGGACCCGAACTATTCATTTTTGAGTATATCATATTCAAAAACGAATAGGAAGCCTGGGGCAGCGAAAAAGACTCGTCGAATCGCACAGAAAATTGTATGCAATTCGTGAGAGCTGCATAAAAACCTGGCTATTTCGTATGCCGGAATTTCATTCCGGATTATTCAAAAATGAATAGACCGCTTGGCGGAGCCCAGCGGAGCGGGGAAAAAACTGTGATACCTGCATAAAAATTATGGGATATTTTCTGTCGTTTTGCACACATACGCACAAATCGAGGGGAAAAATTCCGCTTGCAAAGATGGCACCAGTTTTGCTATAAATATTACGAAGAGCATTATGAGCGCGTGTGCCCTGGATGCGCTCCGGAACAAAAAAGGAGGACGATCAACATGTACCAGACTGTGCGCTATGAAAAGCAGGACAACATTGGCATCCTCACCATCAACCGCCCCGAGGCCCTCAACGCCCTGAACTCCACGGTGATCACCGAGCTGGAGCAGGTCATTGCCCAGGTGGAGCAGGAGGAGAAGGCCGGCGAGCTGGGCTGCCTGATCCTCACCGGCGAGGGCCGCTCCTTCGTGGCCGGCGCCGACATCGGCGAGCAGTGCCCCTTTGACCTCACCGGAGGCCGCAACTGGGGCCGCCGTGGCAGCGCCCTGATGCGCCGCATCGAAAAGCTGGAGATCCCCACCATCGCGGCGGTGAACGGCTTCGCTCTGGGCGGCGGCTGCGAGCTGGCCATGTGCTGCGACATCATCCTGGCCAGCGAGAAGGCCAAGTTCGGCCAGCCCGAGGTCACCCTGGGCATCACCCCCGGCTTTTCCGGCACCCAGCGTCTGCCCCGCCGGGTGGGTGTGGCCAAGGCCAAGGAGCTGATCTTCTCCGGCAAGATGATCAAGGCCGACGAGGCCGAGAAGATCGGTCTGGTGAACGCCGTGTTCGCCCCCGAGGAGCTGATGAACGGCGCCGTGGAGATGGCCAAGTCCTTCACCAAGAACGCCCCCATCGCCGTGAAGTACTCCAAGGCCTGCATCGACCGCGGCATGCAGATGGACATCGACGACGGCATCGCCCTGGAGAACGAGATGTTCGGCATGTGCTACGCCACGGAGGACCAGAAGGAGGGCATGACCGCCTTCCTGGAGAAGCGGTCCGCCACGTTCCACAACAAGTAATGACCCAAAATTGAAGGAGGATCACATACATGAAGACCGCACAAGAGTACATTGAGAGCCTGCGCAAGCTGAACACGCGGGTATACATGTTCGGCGAGAAGATCGAAAACTGGGTGGATCACCCCATGATCCGTCCCTCCATCAACTGCGTGGCCATGACCTACGCCGTGGCGGAGGATCCCCAGTATGCCGACCTCATGACCGTCACCTCCAGCCTCACCGGTCATAAGATCAACCGCTTCACCCACCTGCATCAGTCCACCGAGGACCTCATCAACAAGGTGAAGATGCAGCGTCTGCTGGGTCAGAAGACCGCCTCCTGCTTCCAGCGCTGCGTGGGCATGGACTCCTTCAACGCGGTGTTCTCCACCACCTTCGAGGTGGACGAGAAGTACGGCACCCACTACCATGAGAACTTCAAGAAGTTCCTGACCATGGTCCAGGACGAGGACCTGGTGGTGGACGGCGCCATGACCGATCCCAAGGGCGACCGCTCCAAGGCCCCCCATGACCAGGCCGATCCCGACATGTATGTGCATGTGGTGGTGCGCCGGGCCGACGTCATCGTGGTCTGCGGCGCCAAGTGCCACCAGACCGGCTCCATCAACTCCCACTGGCACATCTTTATGCCCACCATCTCCATGGGCGAGGCGGACAAGGACTGGGCCGTGAGCTTTGCCTGCCCGACGGACGCCGAGGGCATGTACATGATCTACGGCCGGCAGTCCTGCGACACCCGGAAGCTGGAGGAGG
>CALWXI010000177.1 GCA_944385455.1 uncultured Oscillospiraceae bacterium
TTTGTCAACAGGTTTTTTCGAAGCCCTTCGAATTTCCCCCGCCGCCGCGGCCTCGCCGCCGGACAGCTTCGTTAGAATACCAGACCCTTCCTCTTTTGTCAACCCCCTTTTTCCCCTTTTTTTCGGGAACACGGAAAAAGCAGGCCCGCGCCGCAGCGCAGGCCCGCTCTTGCCGGATCAACTTAAATATATATTGTAGTGCCTCACATGGCTCGGACTTCCTCAAAGGTCTTCTGGATCTCCGGGTCGGGGGCCTTGGTGGCCAAGCTCACCACCACGATGGCCACAGAGGAGGCCAGGAACGCGGGCAGCAGCTCGTAGATGCCCCACACGCCGCCCATGGGGGCGATGCAGAACTTCCATACGAACACCATCACACCGCCCACCACCATACCGGCCAGGGCGCCGAAGCGGTTGGACCGCTTCCAGAACAGTGCGAAGAGAATGGCGGGGCCGAAGGCGGCGCCGAAGCCCGCCCACGCAAAAGACACCACCCGGAACACAGAGCTGTCGGGATCCCGGGCCAGGAAGGCGGCCACCACAGAGATGATGACCATCACGCTTCTGGCCAGGATCATGCTGGCCCTGCCGCTGATGCGCAGGCGGAAGAACTCCACCGCCAGGTTCTGAGAGACGGAGGAGGAAGCAGCCAGCAGCTGAGAATCCGCAGTGGACATGGTGGCTGCCAGAATGCCCGCCAGGATCACGCCGGCCAGCAGCGCCGCCAGGATGCCGTGCTCGCTGATGAGGCTGGCGATGCGGACGATGATGGTCTCGGCATCAGCCAGCTGCTCCAGGCTGCCGGCCCTGGTCATGCCATTGCCCACCACGCCGATGAAGATCGCCACGCCCATGGAGATCACCACCCAGGAGGAAGCTACCCGGCGGCTGAGGGCCAGCTTGCGCTCATCCTCTATCGCCATGAAGCGCAGCACGATTTGGGGCATGCCAAAATAGCCGCGACCCCAGGCCAGCAGGGAGCATATGGTCAGCAGGCTGTATGGGTTGGAACCGCCGGTGGCGGGGTCATGGATCTGCGCCAGAGACAGATAACCCGCCAGGGACTCCGCGTTGTCCATCACGGCATCCAGCCCGCCGGCGGCGGTGACGCCGAAGCCCAGCACCACCAGCAGCGCCACCGTCATGATGATGGACTGTATCAGATCCGTAAACGAAGCGGCCAGAAAGCCGCCCATGACGGTGTAGATCACGATGACGGCGGCGGAGATCAGCATGGCGGTGATGTAGTCCACGTCGAAAAGACTGGCAAAGAGCTTTCCGCAGGCGGAAAAGCCGGAGGCCAGATACGGCACGAAAAACACGATGATCACCACCGCGGCGATGGCGGACAGCAGATTCCGCTCATCGCCCCAGCGCTTGGAAAAGAACTGGGGCACGGTGATGGCATCCAGGCGGTGGGAGTAACGCCGGATCCGCCGGGCCACGATGAGCCAGTTGAGATAGGTGCCCACCGCCAGACCAATGGCCGTCCACCCCGCCTCGGCAAGGCCCGTCAGATACGCCACGCCGGGCAGGCCCATCAAGAGCCAGCTGCTCATGTCCGATGCCTCCGCGCTCATGGCGGTCACAAAGGGGCCCAATTGCCGCCCGCCCAGGTAAAAGTCGTCTACGGAATTGTTTTTCTTGGCGAACCACACGCCTACTCCCAGCATCGCCAGCAGGTAGACGGCAATGGCCGCCATAATGCAGAATTCTGCGGTCGTCATGATCATCTCTCTCCTTTTTGCGTTCAATGTCACCCATCATACCACACCTTTTCCCGGAGCGAAATAGAGAACGCGGTATAGAATGTATTCTATACCGCGTTCTCTTGATTTCCGCAATTTCCCTTAAATTTCAGCTATTTTACACAAGACGATTTTTCGAAATCAACTTGGTGCGCTTTGCAAAATATTACCGGACGGTCCGATAGCTCTCCAGGAACATGGGCGTCACGCTGTCGGTGTAGGCCACCAGGGAGTACTCTCCGCCGGAGAGGCACCAGTCATACAGCAGCGCCCGTTCCCACAGGGCATAGGCCTTGACGATCTCGTTGACGGTCCGGTCCGCGCGCAGCTGTCCCGCCTCCTGGCCCCGGGTGATGATGCGGCGCAGGAGCCGGAAATAGGTGCGGTTGCGATCCAGGAGGTGCTTCTCGCCCCGGGCCAGCAGCTGGGTGGACAGCAGGCGGGCCAGCAGGTCCAGGGAGATCCCCCCGTCGATCATGGCGAAAAGCTCGTGATTGAGGTAAATGAGCTGCTCCATGGCCCCCAGAGCGGGGTCCATAACGGCCTCCAGCGCCTCATACTTCTCGTCGAACACATAGGCCAGCGTTCCCACCAGGGCGTCCTTTCCGTCAAAATAGTGGTAAAACGATCCTTTGGATGTCTCCGACTCGGCCACGATGTCCTCCACCGTGGTGGCCTCGTAGCCCTGCTCGTAGAAGAGCTTCCAGGCCGCGGAGATGATCCGTCCCCGGGTGTTGCGCTCGTTTTTTCTGGGCATGCTCCCACCTCCCGTTTTCAGCATACCACACCTGCCGGAAAACCGCAATTCCCGGCAGCCCGGAGGGCCCTGCGCAGGATCTGCATGTTTTTTGGCACATTCTCCAGTATGCACATGAGTTCCGTGCTGTTATAATATACAAATAGCAAGGCGAAAGGAGGCCTGGATTTTGAGGTTCTGGAAAATGAACGGAGCCGGGAACGACTTCGTGATCCTGAACAACCTGGAAGAGCACCTGCCCCCGGACTGTCTGCCCCAGGTGGCACGGACCCTCTGCCACCGGCAGCTCTCCATCGGTGCCGACGGGCTGATGGTGGTGGATGCCCCCACGGAGGGCGGCGACTATAAGATGCGCTTTTTCAACTCCGACGGCAGTGTGGGCGAGATGTGCGGCAACGGCGCCCGGTGCATCTGCCGGTACGGGTACGAAACGGGCCTGGCCGGGGAGCGTCAGACGGTGGAGACCACCGCCGGCATTGTCACCGGGCAGCGGATCGACCAGCGGCGCTACCGCATCCGGCTCAACGATCCCACCACCGTCCGGCTGGACGAGTGGGTGGAGGTGGACGGGGTGCGCTATCCCTGCTCCTACGTGGAGCTGGGCGATCCCGGCATTCCCCACGCGGTAGTGCCCTATCATGACCTGCGCCACGCCGACGAGCAGGAGCTGCGGGAGCTGGGCCGGGCCATCCGCTGGTATCCCGGCTTCCCCAAAGGCGCCAACGTGAACTTCTACGAGCTCACCGGGGAGGACCAGCTCTTTGAGCGGACCTTCGAGCGGGGCGTGGAGGACTTCACCTATGCCTGCGGCACAGGCACCGGCAGCGTGGTGACGGTGCTGACCCTCCAGGGAAAGGTAACGGGCCAGGGAGTCCGGGCCTCCATGACCGGCGGAGAGCTGGTGGTGGACGCCCACCGGGTCCACTCCCGCATCGAGCGCCTGTATCTCACAGGCCCCACCAACATCGTCTGCAAGGGCGAGGTGACAGACGAGGAGCTGCGCCTGTGATCCCGTTTCCGCAGAACCCCATCCCAGTCAAACCAATGCAAAAGGAGAGAGAATATGAGTGAGAAACTGACCAAGAAGTCCGTGGCGCGGAACTATGCGTTCCTGGCGGTGATGCTGGGGTCCATGATCCTGGGCTCCATCGTGGGATGGATCTTCCCCCAGGTGAAAGACGGCGATGAGGTGGTCAAAGCCGGCGCCACCGTCCTCAAGCCTCTGGGCACGCTGTTCATCAACATGATGTTCTGCATCGTGGTGCCCATGGTGTTTTCTTCCATCGCCGGCTCCATCGCCACCATGCGCAGCCGCAGGCGGGCCGGCAAGATCATGAGCACCACCATTTTGACCTTCATTGTCACCGGCGCCATCGCCGCGGCCATCATGATCGTGCTGATGAAGCTGATCCCCCCGGTGCTGACCCCCTGGAGCGATCTGGCCGAGGGCGTGGTGGATACCCCCATCTCCATCCCCGACCTCATCGTGAACTTCTTCACCGTGGGCGACTTCTCCCAGCTGCTCAGCCGCAGCGCCATGCTGCCCCTGATCGTGTTCGCCATCCTGTTCGGCTTCGGCGTGAATCTGGGCCCCGGCCCCGACAGTCCCGTGGCCCAGCTGCTCACCAGCCTGTCCGACGCCATGATGAAGGTGGTGCAGATCGTCACCTACTACGCTCCCATCGCCTTCTTCGGCTTCTTCGCCGACCTGGTGGCCACCTACGGTCCCCAGATCACCACGGACTACGCCCGGGCCCTGGCGGTGTACTATCCCCTGTGCTTCATCTACATCTTCACCGCCTTCCC
>CALWXI010000178.1 GCA_944385455.1 uncultured Oscillospiraceae bacterium
CACCAGCTTTGCCGACAGGTCCCGGGGGATGCCGATATCCAGCACCTCCACTGCCCCGGCGCGGAGCGCGCCGTCTCCCACCTGGTGTCCCACCTTCTGGTATGTGAAGGTGATCGTCCTGTCAGCCTTGACCGCACAGCCCATCACCCGGCCGCTGTCCGCGTCCACGCCGCTGGCGATGTCCGCCGCGATCACCGTACCCCGGCAGCGGTTCATCAGCTCCACCGCCCGGGCATAGACCGACTCCGGCGCGATGGGACGGGAGAGCCCCACGCCGAAGAGCGCATCCACCACCACATGGCTGGACAACACCCAGGCCGTCTGCGATGCGTCCTCCGGATCGAAGGGTTCCAGCTCCACGCCGCAGTCAGAGAGCCGCCGGGTCTCCTCCAAGGCGTCCGGCGTCAGCTTTTCATAGCTCCCCGCCAGGAACGCCCGCACCTGCACCCCGCTCAAAAACAGAAACCGTGCCGCGCCGATGCCGTCGCCGCCGTTGTTGCCGCTGCCGCAGAATACCGAGGCCCGGCATCTGCCGGGCCGGTCCGGAAGCTCGGACAGCGCCGCGTTCGCCACGCCCTCCGCCGCCCGCTCCATCAGCTGGATGGACGGGATCTGCCGCTCCTGGATGGCCTGTCGGTCCAATTCCCGCATCTGCTGCGCCTCCGCCAGCTTCATATCCATTCCTCCCCGTTTTGCAGTGGTATCATGTGGTAACAGTATAGTCACTTTTTCAAGGGATTGCAATTCTTCTGTTGCCGAATTGTCACGCTTTCAGAAACAGAATCTGCTATGTTGAAGGCGAAAGGGGGTGCGCTTTGTGAAACGCATCCGCAGCATATTGCTCATCACGGCGCTCCTGCTCACCGGCTGCGACGCCGCGCCCGCGCCGGAAATTCCGGCTACGCCGACAGAGGAGGACGTGCTGGACGCCTATGTCCAGGCAGAACAGGTATACGACTGGTTTGACCTCTGCTCCCTCCCACCGGCAGCGAGGCCGTGGAGGCGGACGGAGAGATCTGCTATCCGGTGGAATCCTCCGATATCACGTCGCTTGCGGACCTGGAGGCCCGGGTCCGGGAATGCTTCGCCCCGGAGTTGGCGGACGCGCTGCTGGGCGGAGATTCCGGCTACCGGGAGATCGACGGCCGCCTCTTCTCCGCCGGCGGCGCCCGGGGAGAAAATCTCTATCTCCTGGCCAAAACCACGGACGCCGCGCAGACGGACGCGGACCACTGGACCGTCACCGTCACCTTCTGGGCGGACTTCCAGGAAACAGCAGTCCAGAACGACGGCCATTCCCACACCGTGGCCACCACCGGATACTCCCGGGCCGTGCTGGACTATGCACGCACGGAGGAGGGCTGGCGGTTCACCAGCTTCTGTCCTTCCGACGGTCTGGACCTGGACGCGGAGACGGTATATACCATTGATTACTACCAGGATTTTGAAGTCACCGGCGCCTGGCGGGACTACTCGGACTGGAAGCTGGTGTGCTGCCTCATCTACGCCGACGGCGCCTACGCGGAGGCCCCCTTCGACCTGCTCTACCAGCGCTTTCTGGAGCGGCCGGAGGACATTCTGGACGCCCTGGCGCTCTTAGACAGCGCCCCCTACCGGCAAAAGGGCCCGCCCATAAACATCGACACCGTGGTGGCCGGTCCCGGCTACTCCGCCGCCTGGCGCGCTTCGGAGGAGCAGGCGCAGTTCGAGGCGGTTCTGGAGACCTGCCGGCCCCGAAGCGACGCGGCCCAGGCGGTGCTGGAGAAGATCCGGACGGCCTACGCGTCCATGACGGCAGAGACCGCTCAGCCTCAGATCGCCCCGGAGCAGGAGTTCGCGCTGGGGCCGCTGACCGCCGGAGAAAGGGACGTTTCCGGCAACCAGCCCCTCCCCGGAATGCTCCAGCTGGGGATGCAGGACGGCGCGTATCCCTGGGGCTATGAACAGCTCACCGGGACGCCCCAGGCCCGGGAGGGCTCCGACTTCGGCCAGGGCTGGACCGCAGCGCAGGACGGCCTCTCCCTCCAGTATTTCACCGCGGACGGCGGACATGACTACCTCACCGCCCTGCAGACCACGGACCCGGCCCTCTCCACTCCCCGGGGCATCCGGTGCGGTGACTCTGCGGCGGCAGTGCGGGAGGCCTACCCGGAGGACCTGACGGAGCAGGAACCCGACGCGATTCCCACGGTCTCCCTTCTGCCTCTCCCGGACTGCGACAGCGCCTGGATCTACCGCTCCACCCCGGGCTTTTGCCGGATCTTCTTTTGCATGAAGGAGGACACCGTGACCGCCATCCAGGTGGTCAACGGCATCGACGGCTGAGTCTTCCCCCTCCTCCGGATTTCCGCGGGAGGGGGATTTTTCACTTGCAATTTGTGTTTTGGTATGATATAAGTAGGGACTGTAATCAGCGATGAACGGGAAAATAACCGTCAAGCGCCGCCAAGAGAGGTCTGGTCACCGGCTGCAAGCCAGACTGCGGCCGCCCGGTTTGGTTCGCCCCGGAGCTTCCGTGGAGACACGGCGGTCCGCCCTCCGATAGCGGGGCGTAAAGTGCGCATGCGACATGCGAAGCTGGGTGGTACCGCGGAAGGTTGGCCTTTCGTCCCAATGGGGACGGAGGGTCTTTTCTTTTGCCCAAAGGAGGTGCGCCATGCGGGTCCGGGTCTATGATCCCAGCCGGCAGGTCTGCTTCCTCTCCGAGCTGTACGCCCTGTTCGGCACCGGCGTCTTTGAACAGTGTCTGGTGGTGCAGGACGGTTTTCTGCGCTGTTTTCCCCGGGTGCTGCCCCGTCTCTCAGACGGGCGGTATGAGACCCAGGTGAGCTTCATCGATCCGGAGCTGCCGGAGGAATGGATCCGCCTCCCGGAGGAAACGCCCGCCTTTCACGGCTACCCCTGGGTCCGGGAGGACCCCGCCCTGCCGGACCGGCTTTTGAAGGGCGCATCCATCCCCCTCGCGGACACGCCCCTGGCCGCCCATCCCGTCTCCTCCCGGCTGCCGGGATGGAACTATGTCACCACCCAGGCGGAAGCCGACGCACTGCTGGAAGCGGCCGAGGATTTCCACGCCTCCGTGCTGGCGGGACTTCACTATGTCAGCGGCTCCCGCCTTCATCCCGACGGCTCCCTCACGGTCTCGGATTCCATCCGCCGGGTGACCATGGAGTTCCACAGCC
>CALWXI010000179.1 GCA_944385455.1 uncultured Oscillospiraceae bacterium
AGTAGAGCAGCTGGTCCGTTTTCTGCCGCCGCTCCTCGGCGATGACCCGCATGGTGAGGATGGGTACGATCACCACGAAGATCAGCGTGCTGAAGCTCAGCACCAGTTCGAAGCTGCTCACCGCCGCCTGGATGTTGTAGAGCATGGAGCCGAAGCCGATGAAGGCCAGCAGGAACGCGCCGAACACATAGGCCGTCAGGGAGTGAAAGTAGCTCTTGAGCTCATGTTTCCATACTGCTGTCATTTCTCCGATCCCTCACTTTCCGTACCGCCCGGGGCGTCATCCGTCAGCTCCAGGAACAGCTCCTCCAGATTCGCCTTTTTCACCGACAGCTCCAGAAGGGCTGTCTCCCGCCGGGCGAAGGCGAAAAACACCGCCCGGGCGATCTGGCGGATATCGCCGCCGTCAGTCTTTAGCCGGGCGGCGCAGAGACCGTCCTCCTGAGGCTGGACGGAGATATCTGCCAGGTGTTCCACGCCGGAGAGGATCTCCCGCATGGCGTCGGGGGACGTCTCGGCGGCAAGGGAGATCTCGTCGGGCGCCAGCAGCCGGCGCTCCAGCTCCTCCGGCGCACCGAAGGCCACCAGCTTGCCCTTGGAGATGATGAGGATCTGATCACAGATGGCCTGCACCTCGGAGAGGATGTGGGAGCTGAACACCACGGTGTGGGTCTTCCCCAGCTCTTTGATGAGATCCCGGATCTCGATGATCTGGATGGGATCCAGGCCCACGGTGGGCTCGTCCAAAATGATGACCTTGGGGTTGCCCAGCAGCGCCTGGGCGATGCCCACCCGCTGCCGGTAGCCTTTGGAGAGGGCGGAGATCCGGCGGTGGCGGACGGCGGCGATGCCGGTCTGGCGGACCACCTCGTCGATCTGGCGCCGCAGCTCCTCGCCCCGCAGGCCCTTGGCCTGCCCCACGAACTGGAGGTACTCCTGAGGAGTCTCGCTGACGTACAGCGGGGGCTGCTCGGGCAGGTAGCCGATGCGGCGCTTTGCCTCATTGGCGTCCTCGAAGATGTCGCAGCCGTCGATCTTCACCTGTCCCGCCGTAGCGGACAGGCACCCGGTCATGATGTTCATGGTGGTGGATTTCCCGGCGCCGTTGGGCCCCAGGAAGCCATAGACATGGCCCTCTCGGATCTCAAAGGAGAGATCATCCACCGCTGTGAACGTCCCGTAGCACTTGGTCAAGTGGGAAACGGATATCATAGTCGGCCTCCTTGTGCGGTAGTTGTTTGGATGCATGGTAGCACCTGTTTCTGAAGTATTCCTGAAAATTCCGGCGGCCGCACGGAGCCGGAGAAACCGCCGCCTTCAGGCGGATCTTTGCGGAGGGGGGCGGGACGGCGCGAGGGGTGAAAAATCCAAAGGTGTTTTCTGTGGAAAATCCCTATGGACAACCGCTGCGGATTTTGGCAAAATATTGCCCTGCGCGCGGCCTCCGCCGGAGCGGCGCGTATTTTTGGGATTCGTGGCAAATACCACTTGCGATACTATATCTTGTGCGCTATAATGCCGAAGAAACAACATCTTTGATGCGGCTTGCCGCGGGGAAATCATCTGGAGGGAAACGGTATGAAAGTCATCAAACGCAACGGGACTGAAGTGGTGTTCGACCTTGAAAAGATCATCGCCGCCATCACCAAAGCCAATGACAGCGTGGACGAGAGCGCCCGCATGACGCCTATGCAGATCCGGCGGATCGCGGAGTTCGTGGAGCTCAGCTGCCTGAAGATGAACCGCTCCCCCTCTGTGGAGGAGATCCAGGATCTGGTGGAATATCAGATCATGGCCCACGGCGCCTACGAGGTGGCCAAGAATTATGTCACCTACCGGTACACCCGCTCCCTGGTCCGCCGCAGCAATACCACCGATGAGAAGATTCTCAGCCTCATTGAGTGCTGCAACGAGGAGGCCAAGCAGGAAAACTCCAACAAGAACCCGGTGGTGAACTCCACCCAGCGGGACTATATGGCCGGAGAGGTCTCCCGGGATCTCAGCGAGCGTCTGCTGCTGCCCCCGGATATCGTGGAGGCCCACAAGGAGGGCATCATCCACTTCCATGACTCCGATTACTACGCCCAGCACATGCACAACTGTGATCTGGTGAATCTGGAGGATATGCTGCAAAACGGCACCGTGATCACCGGCACGCTCATCGAGCGGCCCCACAGCTTTTCCACCGCCTGCAACATCGCCACGCAGATCATCGCCCAGGTGGCGTCCAACCAGTACGGCGGGCAGTCCATCTCCCTGGCCCATCTGGCTCCCTTTGTGGATGTGAGCCGCCGGAAGATCCGCAAGGTGGTGGAGCAGGAGATGGCCGCCATCGGCGTGGACCCCGGCGAGGAGAAGCTGTGCCAGCTGGTGGAGGCCCGTCTGCGGGACGAGGTGCGCCGGGGCGTGCAGACCATCCAGTATCAGGTGCTGACGCTGCTGACCACCAATGGACAGGCCCCCTTCGTGACGGTGTTCATGTATCTGGGAGAGGCCAGGAACGACCAGGAGCGCCGGGATCTGGCCCTCATCATTGAAGAGACGCTGGAACAGCGCTATCAGGGCGTGAAAAATGAGGACGGCGTGTGGATCACCCCCGCTTTCCCCAAGCTCATCTACGTCCTGGAGGAGGACAATATCACCGAGGACGCGCCCTACTGGTATCTTACAAAGCTGGCAGCCAAATGCACCGCCAAGCGCATGGTGCCGGATTATATCTCCGCCAAAAAGATGCTGGAGCTCAAGGGCGACGTGTACACCTGCATGGGCTGCCGTTCCTTCCTGACGCCGGACCGGTTTACCGACGCCGGTATCGGCAACATTGCCAACGCCGGCAACTACGAGCCCGGCAAGCACAAGTACTACGGCCGGTTCAATCAGGGCGTGGTGACCATCAACCTGCCCGATGTGGCGCTGTCCTCCGGCGGGGACCGGGAGAAGTTCTGGTCTATCTTCGACGAGCGGCTGGAGCTGTGCCACCGGGCCCTGCTGTGCCGCCATGAGCGGCTCAAGGGGACCCTCTCCGATGTGGCGCCCATCCTGTGGCAGTACGGCGCCTGCGCCCGGCTCAAGAAGGGCGAGACCATCGACGAGCTGCTCTACCACGGCTACTCCACCATTTCCCTGGGCTACGCGGGCCTTTATGAGTGCGTGAAGTACATGACCGGCAAGAGCCATACGGACCCTGAGGCCACCCCCTTCGCCCTGGAGGTGATGGAGCATATGAATGCGGCCTGCCGCAAGTGGAAGGCGGAGAGCGACATCGATTTCTCTCTTTACGGCACGCCGCTGGAGTCCACCACCTATAAGTTTGCCAAGTGCCTCCAGCGCCGTTTCGGCGTCATTCCCGGCATCACCGACAAGGGCTACATCACCAACAGCTACCATGTCCATGTCACCGAGGAGATCAACGCCTTCGACAAGCTGAAGTTCGAGGCTCAGTTCCAGCATCTCTCCCCCGGCGGCGCCATCAGCTATGTGGAGGTGCCGGACATGCAGAACAACCTGGAAGCGGTGCTGGCGGTGATGCGGTTCATCTACGACAATATCATCTACGCCGAGCTGAATACCAAGAGCGACTACTGTCAGGTGTGCGGCTGGGACGGTGAGATCCGGATCGCCGAGGAAAACGGCAAGCTCATCTGGAAGTGTCCCAAGTGCGGCAACACCGATCAGGACAAGATGAACGTGGCCCGGCGGACCTGCGGCTACATCGGGACCCAGTTCTGGAACCAGGGCCGCACCCAGGAGATCCGGGACCGGGTACTGCACCTCTGATGCATTTTCCCGAGGCGCATGTCCACGGGAAAAACGATCCTGATGGAAAGCGTGCCCGCAGGTGTGTGCGGTGCTTGCCCGACACGGATTCGACTTCGATGACAGCGGAAGGAGCGTGAAGCCCGATGTACTACGGTGAGATCAAAAACTGCGACATCGCCAACGGCGAGGGCGTCCGGGTGACGCTGTTCGTCTCCGGCTGCACCAACCGCTGCCAGGGCTGCTTCCAGCCGCAGACCTGGGATTTTACCTACGGCCGGCCCTTTACCGCCGAAACGGAAGAGCGGCTCCTGGACATGCTGGCCCCCAGCTATATCAGCGGGCTGACGCTGCTGGGCGGCGAGCCCTTTGAGCCGGAGAACCAGCGGGCGCTGGTTCCCTTTCTCCGGCGGGTCCGGATGATGTATCCCACGAAGAATATCTGGGGTTTCAGCGGCTTCACCTACGAGGAGCTGACCACGGAAGGCACCCATCCCCGCTGCGAGGTGACGGACGAGATGCTGTCCTTGCTGGATGTGCTGGTGGACGGGCGGTTCATGGAGGAGCGCAAGGATATCTCCCTGCGGTTCCGGGGCAGCTCCAATCAGCGTCTCATCGACCTGAACGCCACCCGGTCAGCGGGGGAAGTCCGCTGCCTGCCGGACCGCCGGCGCTGAAACAGCAAAAAGACCTCCGGCCCATGGGCCGGAGGTCTTTTTGCTGTGATTCAGGCCAGGGAGTAAAAGAGGATGCCGGCGGCTCCGGAGCCCAGCAGGATCAAAATGGGGTCCGGTTTCCATTTCCGAAGGACCCAAAAGCCTGCTGCGAAAATGGCCACGGAGAGCCACTGCACCTGTTGGGGATCCGTCAGGGAGGTGACCTCCTCGCCCCACAGCGCCAGTACCAGCAGTGAGATCCCCGCCGAGGCGATCATGGCCACCACCGCCGGCCGCAGTCCCCCCAGGAGGCCCTGGACCAGGCTCAGTCCCCGGTAGCGCTCATAGAGGAACGCCAGGGCCAAGACGATGATGCAGGAGGGCAGCACACAGCCCAGCGTGGCCACGACGGCGCCCGGCAGGCCTGCCACCCGGATGCCCACGAAGGTGGCGGAGTTGATGGCGATGGGACCTGGGGTCATCTGGGAGATGGTGACGATGTCGGAAAACTGGGTCATGGTCAGCCAGCCCCGCAGCTCCACCACCTGGTGCTGGATCAGAGGCATGGCGGCGTAGCCGCCGCCGAAGCTGAACAGGCCGATCTGGAAAAAGCTCCAGAGGAGCTGTAAGTACACCATTATGCCTTCCCCTCCTTCCGCAGCTGCCGTCCCCGGCGGCAGGTGTCCGCGGCGCCGATGCAGCCGCATGCCAGGATGATCAGAACCATGTTCACGTCGAAGAACTGGGCCGCGGCAAAGGCGCCCGCCAGCACCAGCAGCGGCAGCAGGCGGTGCTGCTTCCAGATGTTCAGCGCCATGGAGATCACCACGTCGCAGATGATGGCCGCCACGCCGGCCTGCATGCCGATCATGGCCAGATTCACAAAGTAGTTGTCCCGGAAAGCGGCGTAGAACAGCGAGATGATGGAGATGATGATCAGAGGCGGCGTCACCGTGCCCAGCATGGTCAGCAGGGCACCCGGGACGCCCGCCGCGTGGTAGCCGACCAGGATGGAGGCGTTGACGGCGATGGGGCCGGGGGCGGACTGGGCGATGGCGGTGAGGTCCAGCATCTCCTGCTCCTCCAGCCAGTGGAGCTGTTCCACGAATTTTTTGCGCATCAGCGGCACGATGACGTATCCGCCGCCGAAGGTAAAGGCGCTGAGCTGGAATGTGGACAGAAACAGCGCCCGGTAAGGTCTCTTCTCCATTTCGGTCTCTCCTCCTTTTTTCTGACCCCATCATACACCTTGCAATCTGATATTTAAAATAATATTATAAAATAAAATCAATAAGTAAAATGAAATGAGGCGAGATACATGACGCTGCGGCACATTCGAATCTTCCTCACGGTCTGCCAGGAGGGGTTCCACGTCACCCGGGCGGCGGAGGCACTGCATATGACCCAGCCGGCGGTGAGTTTGGCCATCCGGGAGCTGGAGGAGTATTACGGTGTGCGGCTCTTTGACCGCATCGGCCGGCGATTGCAGATCACGGAGGCAGGTATGCGGCTGCGGGAGTCGGGAAATCACATTGTGGCCATGTTCGACCGCATGGAAAAGGGATTGCGGAACTGGGACGCCTTCGGTGTGCTGCGGGTGGGGGCCAGCCTTACCATCGGTTCCCAGCTGATGCCGGGCTATGTCCGCGCGTTCCGGGAATCCCATCCCGACACAGAGGTGCGGGTAACGGTGGCCACTTCCGCGCTGCTGGAGCAGAAGCTGCTGGATAACGCCCTGGATTTTGCCCTGATGGAGGGGGTGGTGCACGTGCCCTCCATCGTCTCCGAGGCGTACATGGAGGACCATCTGGCGGTGGTGTGTCCCGCCGGCGGGCGGTTTCGTCAGGGACAGGTGCTGACCCAGGCGGAATTTCGCAGTCAGCCGCTGCTGCTGCGGGAGCACGGCAGCGGCACCCGGGAGACCTTCGAACGGGCGGTGGGGCAGGCGGGCTTTTCCGTCACGCCTGCATGGGAGGCCATGAGCAACCGGGCGCTGCTCAACGCGGTGGCCAGCGGACTGGGCCTCTCCGTGCTCTCGGCCCGCATCGCCGCTGAGGAGGTGGCCCGGGGGCGGGTGGTGAGCGTGGAGGTGGAAGGGCTGGATTTCCGCCGTCAGTTCCATATCATCTACCATCGGGACAAATTCCTCACCGCCTCGGCGCTGGCTTTCATGGAGCTTTGCCGCCGGGGCGAAGAGTGAGCTTCCGGATGGATTTTTTCCCCGGGATGTGCTACAATGACAAATTGCCGGCAGAGCCGGCGGAAGGGACGTGCGATATGGAATATAACAAGCCCATTGCCCAATTCCAGGCGGGAGACGCCGTGGAGGGATTCTATATTTTAAAAAGCGCCGCTGTCAAGACCAGCGCCAGCGGCAAGCCGTTTCTCAGCGCGGTGCTGGCGGACAAGGATGCGTCCATTGAGGCCCGTGCCTGGGATTACGCCGGACCGGTGTCCACGCCTCAGGAGGGGCGGGTGGTAAAGATCCGGGGGACAGTGTCGGAGTACCGGGGGGCCCTGCAGGTGGTCATTGACCGCATCCGTCTGGCGGAGCCACAGGACCCGGTGGACGAGAGTGTTCTGGTGCCCACCGCGCCCATTGACCGGGAGAAGGCCTGGAAGGAAGTGGAGGCCCTGGTGGACTCCATCCAGGACCGGGATTACCGGGCGGTGTGCCGGTACATGCTGGAGCGCCGCGGGGAGGCCCTGCGGACCATCCCCGCCGCCAAAAGCGTCCACCACAGCTTTGTGGGGGGCCTTCTGATGCATACGCTGGCCATGCTGCGGCTGGCGGACCATTTGGCCGGAGCGTACGGGGACGTGGTGGACCGGAGCCTGCTGCTGGCGGGGACGCTGCTCCACGACATCGCCAAGGAGGAGGAGTTCACCCGCTCGGAGCTGGGGCTGGTGACGGATTATTCCGTCAAGGGGCAGCTGCTGGGCCATCTGGTGATGGGGGCGCAGGAGGCCGCCCGGGCGGCGGAGGCCTGCGGGATGCCGGAGGAGAAGTCCGTGCTGCTCCAGCACATGATCCTCTCCCACCATGGCGAGCCGGAGTTCGGCGCGGCGGTGCGGCCCATGTGCGCCGAGAGCGAGCTGCTCTCCTGCATCGACGTTATCGACAGCCGCATGGAGATCTACCGGGAGGCCCTGGCGCAGGTGCCCGTGGGAGAGTTCAGTCCCCGGATCTTCGCCCTGGAGAAGAAGATCTATCACCATCCGTAAGAGGACCGCCCAGTAAGCGGAGAAAGGACGCAGGACATGGAAGAGAATCAGACGCGGGCGCTGCTGGATTTTCTGGATGCCGGCCCCAGCTGCTACCACGTGGCGGAACAGATCAAAGCGATGCTGGAGGCGGCGGGCTTCCAGTACCTTCAGGAGCATCAGCCCTGGACGCTGACGCCGGGGCAGGGGTACTTTGTTGTCCGGGGGGATTCCTCCCTGGCGGCCTTCCGGGTACCGGAGGGAACGTGGCACGGCTTCCTCATGGCCGCCGGTCATACGGACAGCCCCACCTTCAAGGTCCGGGAGGCGGCGGAGATGCCCTCTGCCGGCGGGACGCTGCGGCTTTCCGTGGAGCCCTATGGCGGCGGGATCTTCCGCGCCTGGATGGACCGGCCCCTTTCCGTGGCGGGCCGGGTGCTGGTGCGGACGCCGGAGGGGCTGGCGGTGCGTCTGGTGAACGTGGACCGGGATCTGCTGGTGATCCCCAGCGTGGCCATCCACATGGACCGGAGCGTCAACAAGGGCACCAATCTGGACCCGGCGGCGGACCTGCTGCCGCTGTTGGGCATGGGGGAGAAGGGAGCCTTCCGCCGCCTCATCGCCGGTGAAGCTGGCGTGCCGGAAGAAGATCTTGTTACAACGGACCTCTTCCTGTATCCCCGGACCCGGGGGACCTGCGTGGGGGCGGAGGGGGAGTTCCTCTGCGCGCCCCGGCTGGATGACCTCCAGTGCGTGTATGCCTGCCTGCAAGGGTTCCTGGCGGCGGAGCCAAAGGGGAGCCTCCCGGTGCTGTGCGCCTTCAACCATGAGGAGGTGGGCAGCGGCACCCGGCAGGGGGCGGACTCCACCTTCCTCTCCGATGTACTGGAGCGGGCGGCTGCCGCCCTGGGCCGCACCGGGGAAGGGTACCGTACCGCTCTGGCGGAAAGCTTCCTGGTTTCCGCGGACAACGCTCACGCGGTGCATCCCGCCCATCCGGAGTATGCCGACAAGCAGGAGTTCCCGGTGCTCAACGGCGGTGTGGTGGTCAAGTACAGCGCCAATCAGCGCTATACCACCGACGCTGTCTCCGACGCCGTGTTCCGGGAGGTGTGCCGCCGGGCGGAGGTGCCGGTGCAGCGGTTCAGCAACCGGGCGGACATGCCCGGCGGGTCTACCCTGGGCAATATCGCCAGCGCCCACGTCTCCGTTCCGTCGGTGGATATCGGACTGCCGCAGCTGGCCATGCACAGCTGCTGCGAGGTGGCGGGGGCCCGGGACACGGAGGCCCTGATCCGAGCCATGAAAGCGTATTTCTCCAGCACGCTGCATCATCTGCCGGACGGCAGCCTGGCGTTGGACTGAGCAGGACGCGCCCCGGCCCTTTTCGTGTCCGGGGTGCGTTTTTCCTTGACAATGGGAGAGAAGCTGATATAATACGAAGTATCCTTCACATGAAGGGTACTTCGTATTTTGCGCGGGACGGAAGAAAGGAGGAGGAGCTGTGCGGAACCGGGTGCGGGAACTGCGTACAGCGGCAGGCTGGACGCAGCAGCAGCTGGCGGAGGCGGTGCATGTCTCCTCCCGGACCATCATCTCTCTGGAGAAGGGACAGTACAATCCCTCGCTGCTGCTGGCCTATCGGATGGCTCTGGCGCTGCATACCACCATGGAGGAGCTGTACTGTCTGGCGGAGAACAAGGAATTGGAGGATCGGGCGTATGAGGAAGATCTATGACCGCAGAGCGCTGGCCGGGGGGCTGGCGTGCTTTGCGCTGGCGGCGGCGTGCGGAGTGACCATGGCGGTGCGGGGCGTGTCGGTGAAGCTGGCAGTCGGCATGGTGCTGATGCTGGCGCTGGGCTGGGCGGATCTGGTCCGCTCCGCGGACCGGCAGATGCGGCAGGCTGCGATGCCGGATGAGCGGGACCGGGCGGTGAGCCGTGAGAGCGCCTGGCGTTCCTATCAGCTGCTGGTGAACGGATGTCTGATGGGAGCGGTGGTGCTGATGATCGCCTATGGCGTGTGGCGCTCGCCGCTGGTGGCGGCGGCATTCCTGACGCTTTGCCTGGTGCTGCTGGCGGCCTTTGTGATCCTTCTGGCGACCAACCTCTATTATGAAAAGCGGATGTGAGCAGCGGCCCGGCCTCTTTTCGGGAGGCCGGGCCGCTTGGATTCACTCTGCCGGGTGGCTTTTTTTATAGGTGAGATAGCCTTCCAGAATCAGCGATGCAGCCACGGCGTCCACCACCTTTTTGCGTTTTTTGGCATTTTTGCCGGCGCTGAAAAGAATCTGGTGGGCGTCCACAGTGGTGCGCCGCTCGTCCCAGAGCACCACGGGCAGCCCCGTGGCCTCCCGCAGGAGCGCTGCCATGGTTTCTGCCTTCTCCGCCCGGGGGCCCCGGGTGCCGTCCATATTCAGGGGATGGCCCAGCACAAGCTCCTCGGCGCCGTGCTCCGCTGCCAGGGCGGCGATCCGCTCCGCCACGATCTCGGGGCGGTAGGCGGTGATGGTGTCGGTATAGCCGGCCAGCAGGCCGGTGGGGTCGGAGACAGCGATGCCGGTATGGGCGTCTCCGTAGTCGATGGCCATGATGCGCATATGGATGTATCCTCTCTCGTTGTTTTGCCCATCATATCATACGGTATCCAGCCGCGCAAGGGCAGGGCGCGGGACCGCTGAAAATCCGGAATTATTTGCAAAAAACAGTTGACCTTCCGAACAGAATGTGGTAAACTCTTCATTACCTGTGAAAAGGGCTTTGTTGTCGCGCGCGTTTTTCGCTTTTCAGCCGCGGCGGCAAGGTCACGAAACCATGCAGGGAGGCAGTCGGTATCCCCGGCAAGCCGGGAACGATACCAATAATAAGGAGGTGCCGTTAGATGCGCGTTAAAGTCACTTTGAGATGCAACGAGTGCAAGCAGAGAAACTACAATACCATGAAGAACAAGAAGAACACCCCGGACAAGCTTGAGCTGAACAAGTATTGCCCCTTCTGCAAAAAGCACACGCTCCACAGCGAAACCAAGTAATGGCGACGAATTTGAGAAAGGGCGTGTAACCGACAATGGCAGAAGAAGCGAAGAAGAAAAAGGATCGCGGCCTTTGGTTCCGCGAGATGAAAAGCGAACTGAAAAAGGTTGTCTGGCCCAGCAAAAAGACCGTGATGAAGAACACCGGAACGGTGCTGCTTTGCTCCCTGCTCATCGGCGCCTGCATCTGGATCTTCGACGGCGTGACCTACTCCGCCGTGCAGATGATCCTCAGCGTGTTCGGCGCTTAAGGAGAAGCGTATGTCAGACAGCGCGAAGTGGTATGTCGTTCATACCTATTCCGGCTATGAAAACGCCGTCAAGACCAGCATTGAGAAGTTTGTCACCGGACGGAACATGGAGGACAAGATCCTGCGGATCGAGATCCCTCTGGAGACTGTGACGGAGGTCACGGAATCCGGCGCCACCAAAGAGGTGGAGCGGAAGGTGTTTCCCGGCTATGTGCTCATCAAGATGGTCATGACCGACGACACCTGGCATCTGGTGCGGAATGTCCGCGGCGTCACCGGCTTTGTCGGTTCCGCCAACAAGCCCATCCCCCTCACTGAGGAGGAGGTGCTGGCCATGGGCATGGAGAAGCACGAGATCGTGGTCAGGTATCAGGTGGGCGACCACGTGAAGATCGTGGACGGCCCGCTGGCCAGCTTCACCGGTGTGGTGGAGGAAATCGAGCCCGAGAAGAACCGGGTGAGCGTGATGGTCTCCATGTTTGGCCGTGAGACCCCCGTGGAGCTGGA
>CALWXI010000180.1 GCA_944385455.1 uncultured Oscillospiraceae bacterium
GACAATGCTTGCAAAACATTGTATAATATTTTTTCAGATTCCACAAGTACCATTTCTGAAAACAAGAAAGGCTGTTTCATGAAGGTCATCCATCTCATCAGCGGCGGCGACTCCGGCGGCGCCAAGACCCATGTGCTGAGCCTGCTGCAGCATCTCAATCAAACCATCACCGCCCAGCTGGTGTGCTTCCGGGACGGGCCCTTCGCCCAAGAGGCTCGGTCTCTGGGCATCCCCACCGAAATCATGGGCGGCAACAACATCCTGCGCATCCGCCGCCGGCTCACCGCCTATATCCGCCAGGGCGGCTACCAGATCATCCACTGCCACGGCTCCCGGGCCAATATGATCGGCGCCCTGCTGCGGTCCTCCACCGGACTCCCGGTGGTCTCCACCGTCCACAGCGACTACAAGCTGGACTACATGGGCCGTCCCCTCAGCCACCTCACCTTCGGCAATATCAACGCCTGGGCCCTGCGGCAGCTGGACTACCGCATCGGCGTCTCCGACGCCATGGTAGACCTGTTGATCTCCCGGGGTTTTCCGCCGGACCGCTTCTACGCCATCTACAACGGCCTGGACTTCACTCCCGCGCCGCCGCAGGGAGACCGGCTTCCCTACCTGCGCCGCCTGGGGGCCGATGTGGATGCGGACAGCGTGGTGGTGGGCATCGCGGCCCGTCTCAATCCCGTCAAGGACATGTCCACCCTGGTGCGCGGCTTCGCCGCGGCGTATCAGTCCTGCCGCCGCCTGCGGCTGGTCATTGCCGGCGACGGTGAGGAACGGGAGAAGCTGGAGGCCCTGACCCGGGAGCTGGGCGTGGAACGGCAGGTCACCTTCGCCGGCTGGATCAGCGGCGGCATGGATCGGTTTTACAGCGCTCTGGACATCAACGCCCTGACGTCCCTGTCCGAAACGTTCCCTTACGCCCTGACCGAGGGCGCCCGGTTCCACCTGGCCACCGTGGCCACGGCGGTGGGCGGCATCCCCTACCTCATTGACCAGGATGTCAACGGCTACCTCTTCACCCCCGGCGACCACGAGGCCCTTGGCCGGTGTCTGGCCTCCCTGGGCAACGACGATGCGCTGCGCCGGGAGATGGGAGAAAAGCTCTACCGCAAGGCCTCCACCCAGTTCTCCATCCAGCGCACCGTGGACACCCAGCTGGAGATCTATGAAAACATCCTCCGCCGCCACAGCCGCCCCAAGGCGGCCCGGGACGGTGTGGTGATCTGCGGCGCCTACGGCCGGGGCAACGCGGGAGATGACGCCATCCTGGAGGCCATCCTCCAGGAGATGCGTACCATTGATCCGGACATGCCCGTCACGGTATTGTCCAAGGATCCCAAAAGCACCCGGCTGACCTACCGGGTCCCCGCTGTCAGCCGCACCGCCTTTTTCTCCTGGCACCGGGCCATGCGCCATGCAAAGCTGTATATCAACGGCGGCGGCAGCCTGATCCAGGACGTGACCTCCCGCCGCTCCCTCTGGTTCTATCTCATGAACATCCAAGCCGCCAAACGGGCGGGCTGCCGGGTACAGATGTACGGCTGCGGCATCGGCCCCGTCACCCGCCCCAGTCACCGCAATCTGGCCGCCGCCGTCCTCAACCGCAGCGTGGACGTCATCACCCTGCGGGAGCCCAACTCCCTGGAGGAGCTGCGGTCCATGGGCGTCACCAAGCCGGAGATCCTGCTGACGGCGGATCCTGCACTGATGCTGCGCCAGGCGCCGGAGGAGGAAACGGACAGCGTACTGCTGCGGGCGGGCATCCCGCCTCACGGCCGCTATATCTGTTTCGCTCTGCGGCGGTGGAGGGGCTTTGAGGAGAAGGCTCCCTTCTTCGCCGCCGCCGCCCGGTACGCCTATGAACATTATCATCTGACGCCGGTGTTCGTCTCCGTGGAAAAGCATCAGGATCCCGGCGCCGGACAGCTGGCCGCCCGGGGACTGGACGTCCCCTGCTACTTCTTAAACGACGCCGGCAGCGCAGGAACGATCATCGGCGCGCTGTCCCGGATGGAGGTGGTGGTATCCATGCGCCTCCACGCACTGATCTTTGCCGCGGGCCAGGGTATTCCCCTGGCGGGCGTGGTATACGACCCCAAGGTCTCCGCCTTCCTGCGCTACATCGGGCAGGCGTGCTTCGCAGATCTCAATGATCTGACGGAGACGGCCCTGCGGGAGATGATCGACCGGTGCATGGCCCAGCGGGACCGTCCGGAGGCCCAGGCCGCCGCCGTGGCCAGGCTCCAGGAAATGGAACAGAAAAATGTGGAGGTGGCCCGGCGTCTGCTGGGCATGCCGTCCTGAAAAACAGGAGGGGGCATATGCCCCCTCCTGTTTTTCACCGCTTCCGGCCTTTTTTGGCCGGGTCCATGGGAAACACTGTCAGTTCCTCGCCGTTGTCCAGCAGCGCCAGCAGCACATCTCCCTCGTCCCGATAGCCCTGATCCGCCAGACGGCTGCGGACCCATTCCGCCTCCTTGCCTGTCCGGCGAAGATTCTCCGCCACCAGCCGTCCCTCCAGAACCACCGGCGTCTGGGCGGCCCACGGGGCACCCGGTGCATCCTGCTGCGGCAGCAGCGTCACGGCGCCGTCCGGCTCCAGCACTGCCGCCCGCAGATGCTGGAATTCCAGCCATCCGGCAGCCGCGCAGAGCCGCAGCAGCTCATCCAGCTCCAGACCCGCCCGGCGCAGGTTCTCCCGCCGGATCACCCCGTTTTCCAGCAGCACCAGGCCACGGAGCGCAGGCTTCCGCTTCTTCCGCAGCGCCACCAGTCCCACGGCGGCGCAGCACACGGTCAGGGCCGTCAGCGCCGGCAGCGGCCGCTCCGGTGTCAGGGCCAGAGCCGCCGCCGAAAGTCCCGCCGCCGCTCCCGCAGCGCATCGTTGGGCACCCCGGCCCGCTCTGGCGGCCGCCGCCAGAGCGGCCCCCAGGGACAATGCGGTCACGCCTGCCGTGATCGCCAGCTGTGTCAGGATCTGCATACAAAACCTCCCGGGCATGTCGTTTCCGACAGTATTGCCCGGGAGGCTTCCTTTTATTCCCGCACATTGCCCCGCACCGGCGGCTCCTCATGAGGATGACCGGCATGGTAGGCGTTGGTGTGGACATTGATATATTGTGCCTTCAGCTTGGAATACAGGATGGTCTGACTGGAGTAGAGTCCGTTGTAGCCGGAGAGCACATAGCTGATGCCGCAGGCCAGGGCGTAATACAGCAAACCGCCATCCCCAAACAGCTCCACCGCCAGCAGGATGGACGCCAGGGGACAGTTCACCGCCCCGCAGAACACACACACCAGGCCTACCGCCGCGGCAAACCCCGGGTCGATCCCCAGCAGGGGGCCCGCCACGCAGCCAAATGTGGCCCCTACAAAAAAAGAGGGCACCACCTCGCCGCCCCTGAAACCCGCAGCCAAGGTGACGGCGGTGAACAGGAGCTTCAGCAGGAACGCCGCCGGATGGGCGCTGCCCTGCTCCACGGCGGCGGTGATGACCTCCATGCCCGCGCCGTTGTAATCCGTGGTGCCGCAAAGGTGGGTCAAC
>CALWXI010000181.1 GCA_944385455.1 uncultured Oscillospiraceae bacterium
ACCCAGGCAACGATCACCATTCCCAGCGAGGAGACCAGGCTCTACACCGCCACCTCCCAGTTTGAGGGGTACGCGGTGGAGGTGGACGCCATCGGGGTGGACTATGAGAACCTGGCCCTGGATCGCCTGACGCCCATCCAGTTCCAGATCCGCAACACGGGCCTGAAGCCTGTGAGCGGTCTGACCGTCAAACTGACTGAGGAGACGGAGACTGCTTCTCTGACGGGCTCCCTCCAGCCGGGGGAGAGCGCCACCCTCACCGTCATGCATCATGTGGGCGGCGAAGTGAGCAACACGGGCTACACGATCTCGGGCGGCAATGGCATCAGCGAGACCGGCACCGTCTATCTGGACTACCCGGACGTCGGCATCTCCCAGATGAAGGTGCTGAAGGAGGAGGCGGGCAAGCGCACCATCGCGGTCACCCTCTACAACGCCTCCGCCGCCACCCTGGCCGGGAGCAAGGGCCGGACCGTCAAGCTGGCCTTCTTCACCGACAACCTGCTGACGGAGGCGGCCCCGGTAACCCCCCTCTCCACCGGAAGCGACATCACCGTTGATGACAAAACCAAAACCATCACCATCTCCGGCGAAGACAACCTGTCCCGCATCGACGACGGCACCTTCACCCTGACCCTCACCTACGATGTGGGCGAGTATGTGAAGACAACCCTCGAAAAACAAGAGATCCCCGACAGCGGCGTCTACCTGTACGCCGACGCCTGGGCGGAAGGCAAGGTGGGCGAACAGAAGGATCCCCAGCGCCTGCCCGAATACCACGACGCCGACAACCAGGCCGCCGCCCTCCTCACCGGCGCCTATGCCCGCACCGGCCACCAGTACACCAGCCTGGACGTGGAGCAGAGGACGGACAGCACCACCGGCAACACCACCGCCACCGTGACCCTGACCAACAACTCCCTGCGGGAGCAGACGGTCGATCGCCTGCTGGCCGTCCTGGTGAACGAACAGCGCGAGCCGCTGGAGAGCGAAATCGTGGATACTGAAACCAAGCTTGCCGGAGAGACCTCGGACACCCAGGACGTGGCCTTCAGCCGGGCGGGCCAGCGGGTGCTGGTATACCCCCTGGTCATGGACAACGTTCTTTATTTCGAGGGCCTGCCCATCACGCCGGAGGACTTCCAGACCAGCGGAGGGGACGGCATCAATTTCGCGTGTACCTACCAGCTTCGGGAGAGCGACTCCGCCACGAATCTGCTGATCTCGGCGTATTCAACGGACCCGAACGGCGTCACGATCAACGGCAAGCCTTTGGGCTTCGGCGGCTCCGAATCCGTCAGTTTGGACCCCCTGGTGGGCCAGGGCACGGATCCCATAACGGTGGAGATCCAGCTGGGCGAGTCCCGCTACACCCTGAAGCTGCTGCCCAGAGACTACGGCGTCTATTACCCGGAGGATCCGACCATCATCACCCAGCCCCAGGACGCCGCCTACCTGCAGCACGGCGCGGCAGAGCCCCTGACCGTGAAGGCCCAGGTCTCCGACGGCGGTAAGCTCTCCTACCAGTGGTATCGGAACGTGACCCGCTCTGACAGCGGCCCATATCGGGAGGAGATCGAAGGCGCCATGGAAGCGACCTACACCCCGCCAACAGACACCCTGGGCACCATCTACTACTCCTGCCAGGTGACCAATACCCTTCCCACCGGGGAAACCGCTTCTGAAAACAGTACGCCTGCGGGTGTCACCGTGACAAAGGCGGGTACAGCAGAGCACATCATCACCTTTGACGCCGCCGGCGGCGCGTGCTCCGTGGCCAGCGCCGTGACGACGGGCGGGAAGCTCGCCAGCCTGCCCACGCCCACGCCCACCCGGGAGGGATATACCTTCAGCGGCTGGTTTACCGCCTCCTCCGGCGGCGAAAAGGTCACTACCGACACAGCCTTCACCTCGAATACCACCCTCTTCGCCCAGTGGATCCAGGAGGGCGGAGGCGACAATCCCGGCGGAGGCGGCGGCGGATCCTCCTATAGGATCACCGTGGAGTCCAGCGGCAGCGGCACAGTCACAGCCAGCCGGAGCTCCGCCAGCGCGGGCAGCACTGTCACGCTGACTGTGGAGCCGGAGGACGGCTATCAGCTTGACAGCCTCACCGCGGCAGACCGGAACGGAAAGGCGATCACGCTCAATGACAAGGGGGATGGTACCTACACCTTTACCATGCCGTCCAGCACCGTCACCGTGAAGGCGGCCTTTGCCCCGATCGACCCGGAGCCCCTGCCCTTTGTGGACGTGCCCGACGACGCCTATTACCGCGACGCCGTCAGCTGGGCCGTGGCCAACGGGGTCACCAACGGCACCAGCGGCACCACCTTCAGCCCCTATAACCCCTGCACCCGCGCACAGATGGTGACCTTCCTGTGGCGGTCTGTCGGCTCTCCCGCGCCCAGCGGCGAAAGCAATCCCTTCGTGGATGTCTCCGAAGGCGCCTACTATTATGACGCGGTGCTGTGGGCTGTGGAGCAGGGAATCACCAACGGCACCAGCGGTACCACCTTCAGCCCCAACGCCACCGTTACCCGCGGGCAGACGGTCACCTTCCTGTGGCGCCACGCCGGGTCTCCGGACGTCAGCGGCAGCAGCTTCACAGATGTAGCGGCTGACGCCTACTACAGCACCGCGGTAGCCTGGGCCGCCAGAGAGGGAATCACCAGCGGCACCACGGCCACCACCTTCAGCCCCTATGATCCCTGCACCCGCGCGCAGATCGTGACCTTCCTGTACCGGGCGCGGTAACCAGCAGCTTGACACCTCCGCATCGCCGCTCCGTGGCGGCTGCGGCGCCAGGGCGAAACCTGTCCTGCGGGCGCAGGCCCAATCGGATCTCCCAGGACCGCTTCGCGGAATTCTGTCAGCGCCCTGATCCAGAAAAAATCCTGCCGGGAATTCCCGGCAGGATTTTTTCAATCCCGCGTATCTCCCCCATTCCAGCGTCCCTGCCATAAAGGGGAAGCGCCTCTGCCTTCCGCCGGGCTGTCCGGCCGGAAAGCCGCCTCTGCCTCCGGGGCAGCCTCCATGCCAATACAGGAAAATGACGCAGAGAGGGACCTCTCTGCGTCATTTTCAAAGCGGGATCAGCCCGCCTGCGCCCGGAAGCGGTACAGGATCACCGCGAACTGGGCCCGGGTGGCGGTGCCGGCGGGATCCAGCGTCCCGGCGCTGGTGCCGCCCACGATGCCGTTGGCCACGGACCACCGCATGGGCTCCACCGCATAGGCGGAGACAGTGCCCGCGTCCGGGAAGCGGGACAGGTCGGCCCGCTGGTCGTTGACGCTGCCCTCCATAGAGGCGTAGCGGAACAGCAGGGCCACCAGCTGCTGCCGGGTCACGGGGCTGCCGGGGTTCGTGCCGTCGGAGATGCCGTTCTCCATGGCCCAGGTCCGGGCCTCCGCCATGTTGGCGGGGGCGGCGCCGGAGAGCCGTGCCAGGATCATCCACACCTGCTGGCGGGAGATGGGGCCGTTGGGGGTGAAGGTCGTCGCTGTGGTGCCGTTGACGTAGCCGTTCTCAAAGGCCCACTTGATCTCGTCATAGGCCCAGAAGGTCTCCGGCACGTCCACGAAGAATCCCGCTCCGCCGGCGGGGACGAAGGTGACGGAAATGGTCACCCGGCCCCGGGGCTGGACGAAGGTATAGGTGCCGCCGCCGTTGTCTATGACGGCCACCGGGTCGCCGTCCCGGTCCGTGACCGTGACGCTTCCCACGTCGTAGCCCTCGTCCGGCGTGACGGTGATGGTGACGGTGTCTCCCGCGTCCGGCCGCCGTGGCGCGGTGGTGACCGTGCCGCCGGTCCCCGCCTGGATGGTGGGGGGATAGCCGGAGCTGCCGGAGCCGCCGGAGGACGTGGTGTCGGTGTTGATCAGCCGCAGGGTGTAGATCTGGGGCGCGCCGTTGTTGGTCACGGTGATCGTCCACTCCGTGGTGCCGTAGGGCAGGTCCAGGGTATAGGGCTGCGTGGTGTCATAGGCCGCCCCGTTGAAGGTGATGGCCGCGTTGGGATCCTGGGGCAGGATGTTCAGGATGCCGCTGGTGAGGCCCGCGCCGGTGGCCGTGTATGTGGCCGTCCCGTCAAACTCCACCTGGGCGCCGGAGAGGGACACGCCGGCCAGCGCCGCGCTGCCCATCACCACATCGGAGAAGTCCACCAGCACCGACGCGCCCGTCTGGGCGAAGTCAAAGGCGAGGGTCTCCTTCCCCTCCTTCGTGAGCTGCAGCGGTCCTTCCGCCGTGTAGCTCTGCTGCTTTGCGATGGCCCTGCCGTTTTCGTCCAGCAGCGTGACGGTCACGTTGCTGCCCTGGGCGGTGCCGGTGATCCTGTTGTACTGCAGGTCCACCGTGACGGTGGAGCCGGTGCCGCTGTTGTCCAGGGTGGAGGTGATGGTCACATCCTCGCCCCGCCGGACGGCCAAGCTCTGCAGCGTCCGGCTGGTGGTGTTGTTCTGCTGGTCGTACTCGTAGACGCTCTCGTACTGGGCGCCTCCGGAACGCATCCGGAGCAGCGCCTGGGTCTCCGCGGGCGTCTGGGACACGGCCTGCTCCACCCACGCCTTGGCGTAGACGGTGACGCCGCTGTCCGGGATCTCCCGGGCGGTCCCATCTGTGTCCGCCACATAGCCGGCGATGTCGAAGGTGACGCTGCCGCTGTAGCCGCCGCTGTCGATGAGGGCCAGGCCGGCCGCATCCTCGATGGTCTGTGTCAGGGGCGTTCCGTCCTCGTCCGTCAGCGGCTCCGTGCAGGCCTGGTCGCTGTAGAAGCCCACCTGGACCCGCCACTGGTCCTCCATGTCGGACAGCTTTGCGGGAAGGGCGTTGTACAGGGAGTAGCGCAGGATCCGCAGGCCGTCCTCCTCCGAGACCACCTCCAGCTTGGAGATGCCCACGTCGGGGATGTCCAGATACAGGGTGCCGCCATATTCGGCAGTGCCGTTGTTGTTCTCATAAGCGGCGATGATCCTGTAGGGGACGTCCTCCACCGTTTCTTGGATGTCCACCCGGGCGGTGACCGTGATGTCCCGGTTGGGCATCAGATGCAGCCGGATGCCGTCCTCACCGCTGTAGAGGGGATCGTCCGCCGAGTTATAGTAGGTCGTATTGCCATCCGGCGACACGATCTGCAGGCCGGTGACGGCGTCCTTGCCGTTGTTGCGGATGGTGAAGGGGATGTCCGCCGTGCTGTTCAGGTGCAGTTCGTCGTACTCCAGGGACACCGCGGACAGGCCGATCTGGTTGATGAACGCCGCCGTGGCGGTGTACATCCCGGACACGGCGATGGGAACGGTGATGGAGCCGGGGATCTCTTCCCCGGTCTTGGGGTCGGAGATCGTCACGTCTTTCTCCTTCGTCTCATCGTACTGGGTGGCCAGGAGGACGGACTTGACCGTCTGATCCTCCGCCACATAGGCGTCGAAGGAGTCGATCACGGCCTGGGCGTTCTCCACAGAGGCCACCTCCACCGCGCCGGACACCGTGAAGGAACGGCCGTCCTCCACGAACTTCACCGCCCGCAGCACGTCGTAGCCGGTGTTCTGATAGCCGGATTCGATGGCGTCTTCCAGGGCGGAGCTCCCGTCGGGATCTGCGTTGGGATCTGCGCCGGGCTCTTCATTCGCCTCGCCGGGGGCCACGGAGTCCACCCACAGGATGGCCAGTTCCCCGATGGTATCCGCGTTCTTGGCAAAGCGGAAGTTGGCGCCGATGGCCGCGCCGGTGCCCGCCGTGGCCTGGCCCAGGGATTCGGGCATGGCGTCGTACAGGACGCCGTCCTGGTTCAGGGCCGCCAGACGGATGTCGGACTCGGTCTCGCCGGTGTCCGCCACCGGCTGCTCCGTGTGCCAGGCGATGACGAACCGCTCCGTCTCGTATGTTCCATCGTTGTCATCATCGAATTTCACGGCGGCGATCTGGGGGTTCTCGTCCAGGCTGTCGTCGCAGGTCAGCTGGAAGGTGCGGATCTCGTTCTCGCTGTCAGAGCTCGCCGGGAGGATGGCCGCCACCGTCTCCCAGTCGGTATTGCCGGAAGCGGACGCGTCCGCGCCGGTGTCCAGGGTGTAGGTCACGGCGGCGGTGCCGTCGGAGAGCATGGCCGCCTCGATGCCCTTGACCGTGGCGCCGGTGTCGGTGCCGTCGTAAAGGGTCTGGGTCTCGCTCCAGTTCTCGCCGTCAAACACCTGGTAGCGGATGGCGTCCTGCTGGTCGAAGTCGGTGATCTCGCCGGCGGCGGTGGAGTTGACCTCCCGCCAGGCCACCACCGTGCGCTCGCCGTTGGTGGCCACCACCGGCGCCAGGTCCGGGGCGCTGTTGTTGGTGAGCCGGTGGAGCGTCCAGTCCTTCCCGTCAGCTGAAATGGCCGCCACGATCTCCGTGGAGGTGAACTGGTTCATCACCTGCCCGTCGTTGAGGACGCCGTTGGTGTTCTCGTCGATGTCGTCGGGGACGATCTCGGCCATCTGCCGGACCCACACGGCGGCATAGCCGTCCTGAGAGCCCGCCACCTTCAGAGAGCTGTCGCCGTAGCCGTCCGGCACGGCATTGACGGTGATGCCGCTGCTGCCGCCCTCCATCCGGGCGCCCACCAGGAAAATGTCGTTTGTTTTCGTGGAAGCCGCCACACGGGTCATGGAGATGTCCTCGGCGTCCTCCTCGTGTCCCTCTCTCCGGTCGCTGAGATAGAGCAGGACTTCCCCGTCGTCGGTCAGCACCGGGGACGCGTAGGGATAGGCGCCGGTCTGCAGGGCCTTTGCTACTGCCTGCTGCTCGTCCAGCGCGTTGGCGGCCATGTCGCCCACCCACAGCTGGTCGGAGACACCCACATAGTCCCGGCTCTCCAGCTGGGCCCCCAGGTCCACGGCGTAGTACACCTGGCCGTCGGACAGCGTCAGCCGCTGGATCTCCTGGTTGTTGATGGTCTGGTTGGCCGCCCAGATCTCCTCGATGGTGTCCCATTCGCCGTAGGAGTTCTCCAATTCAAAGCCCACGGAGCAGAACACCTTCTCGTAGCTAATGAACAGGAACTTGAAGACGAACTCGATGCCGGTGGAGCCGGAGAACCGGGGCTCCTGCCCGTCCAGCGTCGGATCGGTCCGGGTCTCGTCCACGGGCCCCACGGCGCTGATGTTGCCGTATCCGTCGGGCGCCGCGCCGCTGCCCAGATAGTTCCGGTTCAGCCAGTTGAAGTTCAGGTCCGCGTTCAGCTGCCCGAACACGCCGATCTTGCAGGCCAGGACGGAGATGTCGAACCCGATGCCGGCGAACACCCGGATGTACAGGAAGATGCGCAGGGCGGTGAGGTAGTCGGTGCCGGTGCTGGTGGTGTGATAGCCGCTGGCCAGGGCCTGGTCGAAGGTCTCCTGGTCCCGGGCGGCCGCCAGCTCCGTGAACACGTTGTCCGGCGCGGTGTAGTAGGTGCCCCGCTGCATATCCAGGGACACCTCCAGGGAGCCGCCCAGGGTCAAGCTGATGTTGACGGGAACGGGGCCCACCAGCATATTCACATACCAGCTGTAGTTCAGGCCGCCGCCGGCGTGGAAGCCGCCGCTGATGGGGCGGCACTCCCACAGGCCGGTCTCGGTGTTGTAGGCGATGTCCGCCTCGAAATACCCGCCCAGGTCGAAGTTGAAGCTGCGGACGGCCTTGTTCTGGGCCGCGTCCGCGGCCTCGTCCACCACGCTGTCCAGGTAGGTGCCCGTCAGCATCCGGTAGATGTTCATGGCGTTGGGCATCACGTCCAGGTCGGTCCCGCCGGAGGTATTGGCCTGGGCAAAGGCCATGTCCTCCCGGTCGGTGTAGCTGGGGTAGATGCCGGTCTCATTGCCGCCGCTCTGCATATTGCCCACGTTCAGGCAGAAGAAGGCCCGGAACACGGTGGGGTCGCTGGTGGCGGTCAGCCGGACGGCAAAGGTGTCCTGGCTGTTGTCGTACTTGGCGTCCCCGGCCACCAGGGCCATGCCCTCCTGGATCAGCTGGTCGGTGCCGCCCAGGCTCTGGGTCCCGGAGGCGTTCGCCTTGCCCAGCGCGCCGTGGATGCTGCTCATGGTGTTCGGCAGGACGTCGGCCTCCTCCGCCGGCTGGGCGCCGATCATGTTGACGATGCGGAAGGGCAGGGTCAGGGTCAGGTCCGCGGCGTTGCCGTTCCGGCTCAGCAGCGCCTCCACGCTGCGGTTCCGGTAGCAGTCCACGCCCCAGGTGCGCATATTGGCCTCGTCCAGCACCCCCACGTTCTCCGTGAACACCATGTCGCTGAAGGGATACGTCACCTTCCGGCTGGTCTGGCCGGGCAGGGTCTTGCCGGTGGTGTCCCGCAGGGTGACGGTGTTGGCGCCGTCAGACGCCGTGTCCCCCCACCACATGACGGTAGTGGTGAGCCAGGCGGTGGGGAAGGTGGTGCTGGGGCCCACGAAGCCCGTGCTGTCCTTCACCGAGGTCCGGGAGGCCGCCTGGGCGTCGCTGTACTGCAGGGTCTGCATGGCGATGAAGGGGGCGGCGGCGTTGTCCTCCGCCGGGTTCTCCTCCCAGGCCACGATGCTGTCGCCGGAGGCCATGACCTCGTCGGCGTTCATGGACGCGTCCACCCGGATCATCAGGGGGCGGTAATCGCCGTTTTGGTCGGACGCCTCCAGCTGGAAGAGGTACCAGATCTTCTCCCCGGCCTGGACGCCGCCCGCCACGCCGTCGGGCCTGAACTGGCTGATGTCCATGGTCACCCGCAGGTGGCCCTGGTCGCTCGCCTCCAGCTCCACGGTGTAGTCCTCATTGCCCGGCTGGCCGCTGCCGGTGGCGGGCTTGTCGTCCTGCAGGCCGAAGAGCACGTCCTCGCCGCAGTACTCCCCCTGGCGGTACACGCCGCCCCGGAAGGTGACCTCGCCCACATAGGGCGTGCCGTCGGGCTTTTTCAGGTAGATGTCGGCATAGGCCGCCTGCCGCAGCTGGATGGTGTTCACCGGATAGAGCTGCAGCTTGGTGGAGTCCGCCTCGGAGGACACCAGGGCGCTGTTGTAGATGGTGCCCAGCCAGGTGACGGTCTCCTCATCCTCCGTGGTCTCCGACCGGCAGTACACGTCCCCGGCGATGCCGTAGGGGGCGTAGATGGCCGCCGCGCCCGTCTCGTCGGTCTGGAGGGTCTGGGGCTCGCTGACGGCGGAGCGGTCCGCGCTGGTATAGGTCTGATAGGTCAGGGTCGTTGTGGTGCTGGGATAGCACTGGAACAGGTACAGCTTGTCCCGCAGGGTCTTCACGTTCACCTCCAGGGAGTCGGAGATGCCCGTCTGCACATGCTCGGCGGTGACGGTGGTGGTGCCGTCCGCGAGGCCGGAGAGGATGAAGTCCGTGGCCGGGCGGTAGGAGACGTAGGAGAAGTTCTCGATGTTCTCATACAGGGTGCCCTGCTGGTAGTTCACCGTGGCGTACTCGCTCTCGCTGGACTCCCAGGCGATCTGGTCCGCCAGCTCCGCCCAGGCGTACTCCCCGTAGTTGATGGAGATGACGTGCCGCAGGGCGATGTCCCGCTTCAGGCCCACGATGGCCTGGGAGCCCGCCTCGCCGCCGGCGCCCCACAGGCCCGCGATCTTTTCCTCGTTGGACAGGGTGACGCTGTCCCCGGCATCCGCGCCGTCCAGCAGGATCTTCAGTGCTTGGGCCGAGTAGACGTACAGCACGAAGCTGCTGTAGGACCAGGTGGATTCTGCGGCGTTCTTGGCCTTGACGGTGACGGTATAGCTGTCCCGGTAGCTGGTGGGGTCGTTCTCGTTCAGCTGCACGGGGTTGATGGGCAGGGCGTAGGAATACCGGCTGCCGTCCTGCGTGACGTTGTCCAGCGTGTCCACCACGATGGGGGCGCTCAGGGCGTCACTGGCGATGTACAGCTCGAATTGGCCGCCGGTGTTCAGATCCAGGTGCTCCATGGTCCAGTTCAGATCCACGGAGCCCACGGTGTCCACCTGGTACAGGCCGCCCTCCTCCTCGCTGGGCGGCTGGAGCTCCACCACGGCGGGCTGGGAGACCATGGTGACCGTGGCGGTGGCGTCGGTGTCCTGTTTGCCGGCACCCAGATCATAGGTGCCGTAATACTGGCCCTCATATTCCGTATAGACCTCCACCTGGAAGCTGCGGACGCCCTGGTCGTAGAGGCCCTTCAGCACGGTCCCCCAGGGCAGGGTGACGGAGGTGATGGTCTTCTGCTGGCCCTCTCCGGTCCCCGTGGTCAGCGCGGCAAGGTTTTCAGGAAGCTCGATGGCCACCCGCTGTGTGCCCTCTTCGGTTTTGCGCTCATAGAACGCCGACACATGGAACGTGGTGGGGACGAAGGCGCCGTTCTCGCCGCCGGTCTCGTTCTTCTGGCAGATGTTGCTGGACCAGTTGATGATGGCGTTGCTGCACTCCCGGAGGGAGATGGCGATGGCCAGCTTGAGGATCAACAGGTAGGGATCCTGGCCCACGGCGAAGGTGACGCTGATCGCGGCGCTCGGCACGTCGGGCAGGCCCACCGTCCTGGTGCTGCCGTCCTCGTTTTGGACGTCCAGGCCGCCGTTGAGGGCCACCAGCGTGATGCGGATGGCCCCGGCCTTGCCGGTGGGCACCAGATAGGCGCTGCCGCCCTCCTCCACCTGGAAGGAGGCCACGGTGGGGTCGGAGGACTGCCAGGCGAAGTGGGCGCTGGGGTCCGGGCCCGCCAGGGTGCCGTCCGCCTGGATGTAGCCGACCTTGGTCTTGTCGCCCCAGGTGTAGCCGGTGCCGTCCAGGTCAAAGGCCAGCGCCA
>CALWXI010000182.1 GCA_944385455.1 uncultured Oscillospiraceae bacterium
ACAGCGAGATCATCGGCGACACCGCCATGGTCCTCTTCGAATCCGCCAACTTCAACGGCGCTTCCATCCGCCGCACCGCCACTGCCCTGAACATGCGCACCGAGGCCTCCGCCCGCTATGAAAAGGGGCTGGACCCCATGAACACCATGAAGGGCGTGCAGCGGGCCTGCGAGCTGGTGGAGCTGCTGGGCGCCGGCGAGGTGGTGGACGGCGTCATGGACGTCATCGCCCGGGACAGCGCTCCCGTCACCGTGAAGCTGGAGCCGGAGAAGGTCAACGCCCTGCTGGGCACCCAGGTCCCGGAGGACGAGATGCGCCGCATCCTCCTCTCTCTGGGCTTCCAGCTGGACGGCGACACCATCCTGGTGCCCTCCTGGCGCAGCGATGTGGAGCACAATTCCGACATCGCCGAGGAGGTGGCCCGGTTCCACGGCTACAACGCCATCCCCGACACCCTCTCCTCCGGCCTCAACCAGCGCAGGGGCTTCTCCCCTGTCCAGAAGGCGGAGAACGCCATGGGCGCGCTGTGCCGCGCCGCCGGCTACAATGAGATCATCACGTATTCCTTCATCAGCCCCTCCTACTACGACAAGATCGACCTGCCAGCGGACTCCCCTCTGCGCAATTCCATGAAGATCCTCAACCCCCTGGGCGAGGATACCTCCATCATGCGCACCACCACCCTCCCCTCCATGCTGGAGATCCTCTCCCGAAACTATCACTACCGCAACAAGTCCGCCCTGCTCTACGAGCTGGGCCGCACCTACTTCGCCAAGAACGACGGCTCCGGCATGGCCGACGAGCCCAAGGTGCTCTCTCTGGGCGCCTACGGCCCCGGGATGGACTTCTTCGCCCTCAAGGGCGCGGTGGAGACGCTGCTGGAGGGCCTGCGGATCGGCGATGTCCGCTGGGAGGCGGAGACGCAGAATCCCTCCTATCACCCCGGCCGCTGCGCCGCCGTCTACGCCGGCGGCACGCTGCTGGGCGTGCTGGGCCAGATCCATCCCCATGTGGCGGCCAACTACGACGTGGACTGCGAGCTCTACGCCGCGGAGCTGCGCTTCGACGCGCTCTACGCCTCCATGGGCGGCAAGCCCGTCTATCAGCCGCTGCCCAAGTTCCCCGCCGTCTCCCGGGACATCGCCGTGGTGTGCGACACCCACGTCACCGTGGGACAGCTGGAGGATTGCATCCGCCGGGGCGCCCGGGGCCTTTTGAAAGATGTGGCCCTCTTTGACATCTACACCGGCACCGGCATCCCCGAGGGCAAAAAGAGCGTGGCCTTCAGCCTGACCCTCCGCTCCGACGAGCGCAGCCTCACCGCCGAGGAGGCCGACGCCGACGTACAGCACATCCTGGATCTGCTGGCCTCCGAACTGAACGCAGTGCTGCGCTGAGTTTCGCGGAAAAAGTAAAAATCTTTTGGATTTTTCCCGCTGAAACGCTTTACACTTTTTTAAAAAGCGAGTATACTAGTAGCATATTGAGACCGCGCAGAGAAAGAAAGGTGATGTCTGTATGGACGATTTTACCAGGAAGTTCAACATCGCGATGGAAAAGGACGCCGAGATCCGTCAGATCCTCTCCACCGTCTATCAGGCATTGGAGGAAAAGGGCTATAACCCCATCAATCAGATCGTGGGTTATATCCTTTCGGAAGATCCCACCTATATCACCAATCACAACAACGCCCGGACGCTGATCCGCAAGATCGACCGGGATGAACTGCTGCAGGTCTTGGTACGCAAGTATCTGAATCCGTAACAAAAGTTACAATTTGATACTGTTTCCCGCGAAATCCGTCGGCTGTCTTGTGTCCTCTTTTCGGATTTCGCGGGATTTTTCTGCTTTTTTTGTAGAAGTTGCAAAAATTGAGCAAATTTTTCCGTCAAAAACTCCTGACTCTATGATTGACAAAGTGAATCATATCTGTTACAATTTGGTTACAATTTTTTCGAAGGAGTGTTTCCATGGCTGAATCCAAGAACGCCAAGACGGAAGGTTTGATCTATAAGGGCCATCCCCTGCGCCGGGTGGACAACCTGATCTACTACGGCACAATGGCTGAAAAGTATATCATCATGATGCAGGTCCTCTCCACCAAGACTGAACAGGACATGGAGCTGGCCACCAAGGTCTCCGTCCAGCTGCAGCTGACGGACCCCGACCTCAAGTCTCGGGACCGCGTGGTGAAAAAGAGCGAGAAGGACAGCCTGTACGCCGCTATGGACATTGCCGCCATCTGGCTGGACCGGGCACTGGCAGGCAAGGAGAAGTAATCCCCCGCCTCTCTTTTTACAAAAGATCAGACGAAAGGAAGCTTACCTTATGACACACTTCGCTGGAAAAGCCGGAAAGATTTTGGTGCTCTCCGTCATCACCACCCTGCTGCTGGCAGTCTCCGCTGCGGCCGCCGAAGACAGCGTGGCTGTCGCCGTGGGCGCCACCACCGGCTCCTCCCTGCGGCTGCGGGCCGAGGCATCCACTGCCTCCTCCATCGTCACCACCCTGGATAAGAGCGTTGCTGTTGCCGTGCTGGATGATTCCATTGATGGCTGGTATAAGATCAGCTACGACGGGCAGAGCGGCTATGTCTCTGCCGACTATTTGATCATCGATCAGGACAACATCTTCGAATCTTACGGCCGGGTCAATTCCGACGGTGTCAACGTCCGCTCCGGCGCCTCCACCGATTCCGGTGTGCTGGCCACTGTGGACGACGGCGCCGTGGTCACCGTGACCGCCTTCCAGGACGGCTGGTATGCCGTCACGTGCCAGTACGGCACCGAAGGGTATATCCGCAGCGACTATCTGGATCTGACCAGCAGCAATTCCTCCGCCTCCAGCAGCAGCATCGTTGCCACCGCCCGGCAGTATTTGGGCACCCGCTATGTGTATGGCGGCGCCTCTCCCAGCGGCTTTGACTGCTCCGGCTTCACCATGTACATCTATCAGCAGCACGGCTATTCCCTGCCCCACACCGCCACCGGCCAGTGGCAGAGCGGTCTGGGCACCAAGGTATGGAGCATCGGCGCCCTGCAGCCCGGCAATCTGGTATTCTTCAACGATCCCGCCCGCAACGCCGGCAAGGCCTGCTCTCATGCCGGCATCTACATCGGAGACGGACAGTTCATCCACTCCTCTTCCTCCCGCAGCAACGGTGTGATCATCAGTTCCCTGACCAGCGGCTACTACAACACCTATTTTGTGGGCGGCATCCACGTGTAATCCTGCTGCATAGTACCGGCGCATGCATGGCATGCGCCGGTTTTTCTTGCCATTCCGCTCAGCGGATGCTATAATATTGCACATTGCGGCGCCCCACAAGGGCATCCATTACGAATCGAGGTTTGTGCGCATGGAACTTGAGGAAATGTACGGACGTCTGGGCATCCGCCCTGCCGTCTATCAATACGGGGAATCCATTCTGCGGGACCTGCGGGACCGCTTCGACGCCATTGACGCCACGGCGGAGTACAACCAGGGCAAGGTCATTGCCGCCATGCAGAAAAACCGCGTCAACGCCACCCATTTTGCCGCCACTACCGGCTACGGCTACGATGATGCCGGACGGGATAACCTGGAACGGGTATACGCCGACGTCTTCCACACGGAGGCCGCTCTGGTCCGGCCCCAGATCACCTGCGGTACTCACGCCCTGACCGTGGCCCTTTCCGCCAACCTCCTGCCAGGGGACGAGCTGCTCTCCCCTGTGGGCGCCCCCTATGACACGCTGGAGGAGGCCATCGGCATCCGGGAAAGCAAATGCTCCCTGCGGGAGTACGGCGTCTCCTATCGTCAGGCAGACCTGAAGCCTGACGGAACCTTCGACTACGACACCATCCGGGCGGCCATCACTCCCCGGACAAAGCTCATCACCATCCAGCGCTCCAAGGGCTACGCCACCCGGCCCACCTTCTCCGTGGAGCAGATCGGCACGCTCATCACCTTCTGCAAATCCGTCAAGCCGGACGTGAAGGTGATGGTGGACAACTGCTACGGTGAATTTGTGGAGCGGCTGGAACCCTCCGACCTGGGCGCCGACATGGTGGTGGGCAGTCTCATCAAAAATCCCGGCGGCGGCCTGGCCCCCATCGGCGGCTATATCTGCGGCACCGCCGAGTGCGTGGAGCGGTGCTCCTACCGGCTCTCCGCCCCGGGCCTGGGACAGGAGGTAGGGGCCAACCTGGGCCTCATGCCTGCCTTTTACCAGGGCCTGTTCCTGGCTCCCACCGTGGTGGCCGGGGCGCTGAAGGGCGCCATCTTCGCCGCCAACATCTATGAGCGCCTGGGCTTTGCCTGCGTGCCCAATGCCACGGAGCCCCGCCACGACATCATCCAGGCGGTGACCCTGGGCAGTCCCGAGGCCATGAAGGCCTTCTGCCGGGGCATCCAGGCCGCCGCACCGGTGGACAGCTATGTCACCCCGGAGCCCTGGGCCATGCCCGGCTATGACGCCGAGGTCATCATGGCGGCAGGCGCCTTCGTACAGGGCAGCTCCATCGAACTCTCCGCTGACGGCCCCATCCGCCCGCCCTATGCCGTCTACTTCCAGGGAGGCCTCACCTGGTACCACGCCAAGCTTGGCATCCTCATGAGCCTTCAGAAGCTGGCGGAGGCGGGGCTGGCTGCGCTTCCGGAATAAAAAAGAGGGGCTGTGCCCCTCTTTTTTACGCGATGCCCAGCTTTCGGTCCAGCCGGGCCATGAAGAATGCCAGCCCAAAGCCTCCGGCACAGCACAGCGCGGAAAGCAGCACCTCCCCTGCCCCTGTGTAAGCCGTGGGGATGATCACCAGCGTGGAGGCCAATACCACGCCCAGGATTCCATGGAACGCCACCGCGTAAAAGCGGCGCAGCAGAAACGTCATCAGCCGGGCCAGCAGCGCCACTGTCAGCACGAAGCCCGGGATACAGGCTGCCAGCACAGTCAGATCGAATTGCGTCAACCCGTCCAGCATAGGCTCATACAGTCCCAGGGCCATCATTACGGAGGAGGAGGTCATCCCCGGAATCACCACGCTCATGCCGAAGAGCACGCCGCAGAAGTTGTACCACCAGAAGCCGGGCTGCACCGTGATCTCCGCGACCCGCCCCACGTAAAAGAGGCCGCCGAACACAGCCAGAGCACACACCGCCGTGCTGATCCAGGCGGAAGCGCTCCGGCCCTCTTTCCCCGCCTCCCGGAACAGGGATGGCAGGGTCCCCACGATGAGACCGATGAAAAGCCACACCGTCACCGTGGTGGATTGATCCAGACAAAGGGAGATCCCCATGGCAAAGCCCAGAAAACCCAGGCCCCAGCCCGCGCCGATGGCCAGAAAGGCCTTCCAATACTTGGGCAGCGCCGCCTTTGGGTGGGTCAGCAGCTCCATCAGCGGGCGGTACAGGTCGAACACCACCGCCAGCACGCCGCCCGACACCCCGGGCAAAATGGCGCCCGCGCCTAAAAACACTCCGCAGAGCATGTCCCGCAGCCACCGGATCATCCCATTGTTCATTCTGCGGTCCGCCATTCCGCCGCCCTCCCGCAACATGTTTTCGATATGACAGCATGATAGCAGTTTTGCCGCCGCCTTGCAATCCGATACCGCCGGCTGGGCAAAAAAATTTGTCGTATTCCGGAAAAACACCGTCCTTTTTCCACTTCTCTATCCAAAAATCTGTTTTTTCCCCCGCTGCTCCAATTTCCTGTTGACAAGCGGCGGAAGAACGTGTAAACTGCATCTTGAGTAATCGAATACGTTAAAGACGATGAAGGGAAGAGTACCCGGACAGGTACGCTGCAGAGAGCCTCGGATGGTGCAAAGAGGTGCGGAAGGGTCCGGTGAAGATGGTCCTGGAGTTGCGCGGCCGACCGCAGATGCGCAGGCCGTGACGTGAGCGCACGTCACAGCGCGGAAGTGTGATGGCACTTCTTAAGGCCGCCTTCGTGAGGAGGCGCGCGAACCAAGGTGGTACCACGGCGCGAGATGCGCTCGTCCTTGAAGCAGACCGCTTCAAGGGCTTTTTTGTTCTATCACCACCTGAAAGGGAGTATTGATCGTGCAGGAATCCATCATTCAGATCCAACATCTGAGCAAGACCTTCGGCGGAGGCGACAGTGCCGTCCGCGCACTGGAGGACATCAATCTGGACATTCACAGGGGCGAAATCTTCGGTATCATCGGCCTCTCCGGCGCAGGGAAGAGCACGCTGGTACGGTGCATGAACCTGCTGGAGCGCCCCACTGCGGGCAAGGTGATCGTGGACGGAAAGGACATGACTGCCCTTTCGGAAAAGGAGCTGCGGCTGGCCCGGCGGGACATTACCATGATCTTCCAGAGCTTCAACCTGCTGATGCAGCGCACATGCCTGAAAAACGTGTGCTTCCCCATGGAGCTTTGCGGCATTCCCGCCGCCGAGGCGAAAAAGCGGGCTGCAGAGCTTCTGGCCCTCGTGGGCCTGGGAGACAAGGCGGACGCCTATCCCGCCCAGCTCTCCGGCGGCCAGAAACAGCGGGTGGCCATTGCCCGCGCTCTGGCCACAGACCCCAAGGTGCTCCTCTGTGATGAGGCCACCTCCGCTCTGGACCCCACCACCACCGCCTCCATCCTGGAGCTCTTAAAGGACCTGAACCACCAGCTGGGCGTCACCGTGGTGGTCATCACCCACCAGATGAGCGTCATCGAGGAGATCTGCTCCCGGGTGGCGATTCTGGACGGGGGCGTGGTGGCGGAGCAGGGAGCCGTGGAGGAGATCTTTTCCCACCCCACTACCGACGCCGCCCGGCGCCTGGTGTATCCCGCCGGCATCAGCGCCCAGCAGTATCCCGCGGGCACCCATGCCGTGCGGGTGGCCTTCAACGGCGGCACCGCCTATCAGCCTCTCATCGCGTCGCTTGCCATTGACTGCGGCGTAAAGGTGAACATTCTGGGCGCCGATACCCGCAATATCGACGGCAAGGCCTTCGGCACCATGCTCCTGGGCCTGCCCGACGATCCCAGCGAGGCCGCCAAGGCCCTGCAATATATCCGGTCTCAGCCGGACGTCACTGCCGAGGAGGTGGAGTATCATGTTTGAGGCCATTGCCGCTTTTTGGGCGGATTACGGAAACGTTCTCATCGAGGGCACGTGGGAATCCCTGATCATGGTGTTTCTTTCCACGATTCTGGCCTATGTGATCGGCGTACCGCTGGGCGTCGCCCTGATCGTCACCCAGCCCCAGGGCATCCGGCCCCACAGCGTCCTTTACGGGGTGCTGGGATGGATCGTCAACATCGGCCGCTCTCTGCCCTTCGCCATTTTGCTGGTGGCCATCATGCCCTACACCCGGCTGCTGGTGGGTACCGCCATCGGCGTCCGGGGCGCCATCCCGCCGCTGGTGATCTCCGCCGCTCCCTTTGTTGCCCGGATGGTGGAGACCTCCCTCAGCGAGGTGGACGCCGGTGTGGTGGAGGCCGCACAGTCCATGGGCGCCTCTCCCCTGCAGATCGTCCGGAAAGTATATCTGCCGGAGGCCATGCCCTCCCTGGTGCTGGGCGGGGCCATCTCCGTGGTGACCATCCTGGCCTACACCGCCATCGCCGGAATGGTGGGCGCCGGCGGCCTGGGCAGCATCGCCATCCAGTACGGCCACAACCGGGGCATCACCTCTTTGATGTGGGTCACGGTGGTCCTGCTCATCATCTTCGTCCAGATCGTCCAGTGGGTGTTCAACTGGTGGTCCAAGCACATCGACAAGCGGCTGGACCAGTCCAAATAAATCGTTCGTTTTCATCGTTTGTCTCTTGGAATTCCGGCAAGCGTTTGAAATAAGATGCATCTTGCAAATTCAGTATTGGAGGAAAAGAACCATGTGTAAGAAGCTGCTGGCCCTGCTGCTGGGCCTGACTCTGTGCCTCTCCCTTGCCGCCTGCGGCGGTGAGAAGGAAGAGACCCCCGCTGAGGAGACGCCTTCCGGCGACTCTGCCGAAAGCGTCACGCTGACGGTGGCCGCCTCCCCCACTCCTCATGCCGTGATCCTGGAGGCCTGCGTGCCTCTGCTGGCGGAGCAGGGCATCGAATTGGTGATCAATCAGTATGATGACTATGTTGTCCCCAACACCGCTGTGGAGGACGGCGATGAGGACGCCAACTATTTCCAGCATCTGCCCTATCTGGAGGAATTCAACGAGACCCGCGGCACCCATCTGGTGGATGTGGCCGGCGTCCACATCGAACCCATGGGCATCTATGCCGGCCGCGTGGAGTCCCTGGAGGATCTGCCCGACGGCGCCGTGATCGGCGTGCCCAACGATCCCACCAACGAAGGCCGCGCCCTGCTGCTGCTGGAAGCCCAGGGCCTCATCAAGCTGGACGACAGCTCCAACCTCTCCGCCACCCCCAACAACATCGTGGAGAATCCCAAGAATCTGCAGTTCGAAGAAATCGAAGCCCAGACGCTGCCCAGCTCCCGCCCCGACCTGGATTTGGCCGTCATCAACTCCAACTATGCCCTGGGCGCCGGCCTGAACCCCACCACCGACGCGCTGGCCATCGAGTCCGCCGATTCCCCCTATGTCAACGTCCTGGTCGTGAAGGAAGGCAATGAAGACAATGCCGCGATCCAGGCCCTGGTGGAGGCCCTGCACTCCGACACCATCCGCACTTTCATTGAAGAGACCTTTGACGGTGCTGTGGTCCCCGCGTTCTGATTTTTCCGCCCCAGAAGACTCCCGGTCGAAATGACCGGGAGCCTTCTTTTTTCAGAGCAATCTTTGTGCACTTTTCCGCTAAAATAAGTGGCTTTTCCGTCAAGAGCGTGCTAGAATGATTCCTGCTGAAATGGTCCGGTTCTGCGGACATCCGCACCCGGACATCAACAAGGAGGCTTTTCAACATGGCGCGGCATCCGGCCAGTTCCTATGAGATCGATATGTGCAGCGGCAGCATCCTACCAAAGCTTTTGCAGTTCGCGCTGCCGCTGATGTGCTCCAGCATCCTGCAGCTTTTGTTCAACGCGGCGGACATCATCGTGGTGGGCCGCTTTGCCGGCGACAATTCCCTGGCGGCGGTGGGCTCCAACGCTTCTATCATCGCGCTGCTGACCAACCTCTTCATCGGCCTCTCCGTGGGCGCAAATATTTTGGCGGCTCGCTTTTTCGGTGCCAACGACCGGGAAGGAATGCGGCAAACCGTGCACACCGCCATGCTGCTGAGCCTTGTCAGCGGAGCACTTCTGGCTGTGGCCGGCGCCTGCGGCGCCAAAACCATTCTCGCCTGGATGCAGTCTCCGCCGGAGGTGCTGGACCTGGCGGCGCTGTACCTGCGAATCTATTTTCTGGGCATGCCCGCAACCATGCTCTATAACTTCGGCGCGGCACTGCTGCGGGCCATGGGCGATACCCGCCGGCCGCTGTATTTCCTTTTCACCGCCGGCATTGTAAACATCGTCCTGAACCTCTTTTTCGTCATCGTCTGTCAGCTGGATGTGGCCGGCGTGGCCTTGGCCACTGTCATTTCCCAGTGCATCTCCGCAGCCTTGGTGGTGGCGTGCATGATGCGTGAGGAAGGTCCCGTCCATCTGGAGCTGCGGCAGCTGCGGATCTGGCCCCAGCGCCTCAAGCAGATCCTGCAGACGGGCATCCCCGCCGGACTGCAGGGCGTATTGTTTGCCCTGTCCAACGTGGTAATCCAGTCCAGCATCAATTCCTTCGGCAGCACCATTGTGGCCGGAAATGCAGCGGCTTCCAATATTGAAAATTTTGTTTATGTCTCTTTGAACGCGTTCTATCAGGCCAATATCTCCTTTACCAGCCAGAATTTAGGAGCCGGACAGGTGGAACGGATCCCCAAGATCCTGCACCGGGCGCAGCTGTGCTCCGCCTCCGTGGGATTGGTCCTGGGCGGACTGGTCTCCCTGTTCGGCACACAGCTGCTGAGCATCTATTCCGACAGTCCAGATGTCATCGCAGCCGGCATGAACCGCATCCTCATCGTCTGCACCACCTATGCCCTCTGCGGATTGATGGATGTCACCGTGGGCACGCTCCGCGGCATCGGCTATTCTGTCATGCCCATGCTGGTGACCCTCATCGGTGCATGCGGCCTGCGGCTGGCCATCGTCGCGACCCTCTTCCAGATCCCCTCGTTCCACACGGTCCAGACGGTATATTGGTCGTATCCCATTTCCTGGGCCATCACTTTCGCGGCCCATATGATCTGCTACTTCTGGGCCATCCAGCGGGTAACCCGGCATATGCAGGGCGTTTGAATCCATAAAGGAAACAGCGGACGCGGCAGTCAGCCGTGTCCGCTGTTTTCTTGCTCCGGCAGAAGAGGACTGTACATCATGATGGCGTCGTTGGTGAAAAGCGCCTCCTCCCGCAGCAATGCACCACTCAAATCCCACACCCGGCGGCACAGACGGTTGTGGCGGATATAACCACCCCAGGAAGCCTGCCGGATGCAGGCATCCCGCTCCACGATCTCATAGCGCACCGTCGGAGTCCGCATGGCTCGCCAGCAGCCCTCCAGAAGGGTCTCCCCCACCTGCAGACACAGCTGAAAATCCTGGTCCGTGTCATTGCGGATCATCAGATCCCGGTGCGGATAGGCGCAGGTAGCGCCGCTGCCGAAGGGCTGCGTACGGTTGCTGTCCGGAAACACATCATGGGAATGGCGGTAGCGTTCCACCACTGTCAGCGGCGTGTGCAGGGTCATCCAGAAGATCAGATTGGACAGCTGACACAGTCCGCCTCCCACATCGCTGCCGATCCGGCCCAGGAACAGCACCATCCCCTCTTGATATCCTTTAGCACAGCTGGGCTTTCCGATGAGACGCCAATAACTGAAGGTCTCCCCGGGATGCAGCACCACACCGTCCAGCTTGGCCACCGCCAGCCGCAGGTTCACAATCTTATTCCGCTGCCACTCCATCTCCTCCCCCCGCAGATGCCGCATCAGCGGAGTAGCATGGGAGCACTGCACCTCGGGAAGAAGCTCTGCACAGCGCTCCTTTGCCCAGAGAAAACGGGGAGAACACCAGAGCAGATACCGCCTTCCGGCATAGTAAGCCCGTCCCAGCCGCAATCGCAGCCAGCTGCGGCGAAGGGGCGGCTGCAGCTCCCGATACGTCCCCATATCCATCTCCCCTTTCAAGAGGATTCTAGCAAGCCGCTCACAAAGAAATCCTCTCAAAAGCGTAACAAAAAAAGCGAGACAGTCAAAGACTGTCTCGCCTTGTGTTGGCACTACCTATCTTCCCGGGCCGTCGCCAGCCAAGTATTGTGGGCAGAAACGAGCTTAACTACCGTGTTCGGAATGG
>CALWXI010000183.1 GCA_944385455.1 uncultured Oscillospiraceae bacterium
GCCGACGCCCGGCGGCAGAAGTCCTCCGTGATGGTCCGGGGCTCCAGGCTCCCCAGGCGGATCCGCAGGTCCGGCACGGCGGCGCACACCGCCTCCATGAGGTCGATGAGGGTCCGGCCGTCCTTGAAGTCCCGGCCCCAGGAGGAGATCTCGATGCCGGTGAGGACGATCTCCCGGTATCCCGCCTCCGCCAGCTGCCGGGCCTGGTCCGCCGCCGTCTCCAGGGGCGCCGAGCGCACCGGCCCCCGGGCGTAGGGGATGATGCAGTAGGAGCAGAAATTGACGCAGCCGTCCTCCACCTTCAGCATGGCCCGCGTCCGCTCCCCCATGCCGCCGGGAGGCAGCACCTCAAAGTCCCGGCGGCGCAGGGAGTCCCCGATGGACTCCAGACGGCGCCGCTCCCGCACCGTCCGCCCCAGCAGACCCAGGAAGGCCATGCGGTCCCCGGTCCCGGCGATGAGGTCCGCGTCCAGCTGCCGGGCCTCGCCGGCGTGGGTCTGGGAGTAGCAGCCGCACACCGCCACCACCGCTCCCGGATGGGTCCGGCGGGCCCGGTGCACCGCCTGGCGGGACTTCTGGTCGCTGACGGCGGTGACGGAGCAGGTGTTCACCACATAGGCGTCCGCCGCCTGGGTAAAGGGCACCACCTCATGGCCCCGGGTCCGCAGCGCCTGCTCCATGGCCTGGGTCTCGTACTGATTGACCTTGCAGCCCAGGGTATAAATCGCAACTTTCATGGTTTCTCCTTGCGCTTTTCGCAAATCCTCTATATAATAGTCAGGCTTTCCTGATTATACTTGGATTTTCTCCATTGAGCAAGTCCCTGGAAAAGGAGTTTTCGGAATATGATCTATCTGGACCACGCCGCCACCACCCCGGTGCCCCGGGCGGTGGCGGACGCCATGTACGCCGTGCTGGCGGAGCAGTTCGGCAATCCCAGCGCCCAGTACCCCCTGGGCCTGGAGATGAAGCATCAGGTATCCGCGTGGCGCAGGACCGTGGCGCAGGCCGCGGGCTGCGGAGAAAAGGAGCTGTTTTTCACCTCCTGCGGCACCGAGGGGGACAACTGGGCCATCCAGGCCGCCCTGTGGCAGAACCGCCGCCTGGGCCGCCACATCGTCACCACCGCCGTGGAGCACAGCGCCGTGCTGGAGTGCTGCCGGTGGATGGAGCGCCAGGGCTGCGAGGTGACATACCTCCAGCCCGACGGGCGGGGGAACATCACCGCCGCGCAGGTGCTGGACGTGGTGCGGCCGGACACGGCGGTGGTCAGCGTCATGATGGTGAACAACGAGCTGGGCAACATCTACCCCATCGCGGACATCGCCCGAGGCCTGGCCCAGCGCAACCCCAGGACGCTGCTCCACACCGACGCCGTCCAGGGCTTTTTGAAGGTGCCCTTCGCCTTCCGCACCCTGGGGGCGGACTTCGTCACCCTCTCCGCCCACAAGATCGGCGGCCCCAAGGGCATCGGCGCGCTGTGCATCGGCCCCCGGGTGCGCAGTCCCCGGCCGCTGCTGCCCGGCGGCGGCCAGGAGCAGGGCCTGCGCTCCGGCACGGAGGCCACCGCCCAGATCGCGGGCTTCGCCAGGGCCGTGGAGCTGCGGACGGCGGACCTCCCCGCCGTCCTGGAACGGATGGCCGCCCTCCGAGCCTACGCCGCGGAGCAGCTTTCCGCCATCCCGGACGTGCAGATCCTGGGCGGCGGCGCCCCCCACATCCTGGCGCTGTCCCTGGCGGGCTGGCCCAGCCAGAACATCGTCAACGACCTGGGCGGCCAGGGCATCTGCATCTCCGCCGGGTCCGCCTGCCATCAGGGCCGGCCCAGCCACGTGGTGGCGGCGCTGAAGCTGCCCAAACGGGTCTCCGGCGGCACCATCCGCCTGAGCTTCGGCCCCGAGACCACCCGGGCGGACATCGACGCGTGCGCCGAAGCCCTGCGGCGCCACCACGACACCCGGATGCCCATGCTGTAAATTTCCCACTCAAGGAGCTTTGAAACCGTCATGCTGTACTATCTGCGCCGGGAACCCGGCTTCTACAAGCGGCTGGCCGGCCTGGCACTGCCGCTGGTGCTGCAAAATCTCATCACCACCTCCCTGGGCTTCGTGGACACCTTCATGGTGGGTCTGCTGGGCGACTACGAGCTCTCCGCCGTCACCGCCGCCAACGCCCCCATCTTCCTCATCCAGGTCATCATCTTCGGCCTCATGAGCGGCCTGACCATCCTGGTGAGTCAGTACTGGGGCAGGCAGGACATCGCCGCCATCAACCGCTGCATGGGCTTTGCCATGTATGTGGGGCTGCTCATCACCGCCCTGGCCGCCTTGGGGCTCTACTGCTTTCCCCATCAGGTCCTCTCCCTGGTGACCAACAACGCCACGCTGGTGGAGATGGGCGCGCCGTACCTCAGGATCGTGGGCATCTCCTACGTGTTCAACGCGGTGAGCAGCGTGTATGTGAGCATGCAGCGCAGCGCGGAGAACCCGTCCCTGGGCATGAAGATCTTTGCCTGCTCCATGCTGCTCAACACCTTTTTGAACTACTGCCTGATCTTCGGCAAGTTCGGCGCCCCCGCCCTGGGCATCACCGGCGCCGCCATCGCCACCCTGGCCGCCCGCATCGCGGAATTCGCGCTGGCGGCGCTGTACGCCGCCTTCAGCCGCCGGGTGCCGCTGATGCCCCGGCTGCTGCTGCGCCCCGGCGCCGCCACCGCCCGCAGCTTCATCCGCTATGCCACGCCGGTGCTGGTGAACGAATCCCTCTGGGGCCTGGGCACCACGGCGATGACCGCCATCCTGGGCCACATGGCC
>CALWXI010000184.1 GCA_944385455.1 uncultured Oscillospiraceae bacterium
TTATGATTCCGCGGCCCTGGCTCCGGTGGCGGAGCGCATCGCCGACTTTGCCCGCCGGGAGGGCCTGGAGGCCCACGCCCGCTCCGTGCTGATCCGTCAAACTTCTCAGGAGGTGTCCCCATGAGCCGTTTTCTCTCTCCCCGGGCCGCCGCCCTGGCGCCCTATACTCCCGGTGAGCAGCCCCAGGACCAGGCCTACATCAAGCTCAACACCAACGAAAGCCCCTTCCCCCCCTCCCCCAAGGTGCTCCAGGCCGTCTCCCGGGCAGAGATCCGGAAACTGAATCTCTACTCCGATCCCACCTGCGGCCGTCTCAACGCTGCCCTGGCCGCCCGGTACGGGCTCCAGCCGGAAAACGTCCTCTCCGCCAACGGCTCCGATGAGATCCTGGCCTTTGCCTTCTGCGCCTTCTGCGGAAAGGGCGCGGCCTACGCCGACATCACCTACGGCTTTTATAAGGCCCAGAGTGCCCTCTTCGGCGTGGACACCACCATCGTGCCCCTGCGGGAGGATTTCACCCTGCATGTGGACGACTACATGGACTTCCCCGGCACCATCATCATCGCCAATCCCAACGCCCCCACCGGCATGGCCGTGCCCCGCTCCGAGATCCAGCGGTTGCTGGACGCCGACCCGGACCGGCTGGTGATCGTGGACGAGGCGTACGTGGACTTCGGCGCGGAGAGCTGTGTGCCCATGATCTACCGGTATGACAACCTTCTGGTGGTGCAGACCATGTCCAAGTCCCGGTCCCTGGCCGGCGGCCGGGTGGGCTATGCCCTGGGCGCGCCGGAGCTCATCGCGGACCTCAGCCGGGTGAAGTACAGCTTCAACCCCTACAATGTCAATCGCCTCTCCCTGGCCGCAGGCGCCGCCGCCGTGGAGGACGAGGTCTACTTCCAGGCCTGCTGCGCCTCCATCTGCCGTACCCGGGCCTGGACCGCCGGAGAGCTGGAATCCCTGGGCTGCACGGTGCTGCCCTCCCAGGCCAACTTCCTCTTCGTCCGCTGCCCGGGTCTCTCCGGCGGGGCGGTCTACCGGACGCTGCGGGAAAACGGCATCCTGGTACGCTGGTTTGACAGCCCCCGTATCCGGGATTTCGTCCGCATCACCATCGGCGACCAGGAGCAGATGCAGTCCCTGGTGGACCAGTTGGCGCAGATGCTGGACGCAAACGCATGAAAGGAGGCGACGCCATGCGCACCGCACACATCCAACGCGATACCCGGGAGACGCGGATCTCCCTGGACCTCTGCCTGGACGGCACCGGCAAGTCCGACATCCGCACCGGCTGCGGCTTCCTGGATCACATGCTGGAGCTTTTTGCCCGCCACGGCGACTTCGACCTCACCGTCAATTGCCAGGGCGACACCCAGGTGGACGACCACCACAGCGTGGAGGACATCGGCATCTGCCTGGGGCAGGCCTTTACCGACGCCCTGGGGGACAAGCGGGGCATCCGCCGCTACGGCCAGTTCCTGCTGCCCATGGACGAGACCCTGGTGCTGTGCGCCTGCGACCTCAGCGGCCGTGACTACCTCGGCTGGAGCGTGGACCTGCCCGCTGCCAAGGTGGGCTCCTTCGACACGGAGCTGGCCAAGGAGTTCTGGCTGGGCTTCGTGCGCCGCTGCCCCGCCTCCGTCCACTTCCGTGAGCTCTCCGGCGAAAACACCCACCACATCCTGGAGGCGGTGTTCAAGGGGGCGGGCCGGATGCTGAAGGAGGCCGTCTCCCCTGACGAAAAACACCTTCAGGACATCCCCAGCACCAAGGGCGTGCTGTGACGGAGGTGGATACATGATCGCCATCGTGGATTACGGCGTGGGGAACCTCTTTTCCCTGCGCTCCAGTCTCCAGGCCCTGGGCCTGGAGGCGGAGGTCACCGGCGCGGCGGACCGTATCCGCGCCGCGGACCGCATCATTCTCCCGGGCGTGGGCGCCTTCGGCGACGCCCGGGAGAAGCTGGACGAAACGGGTCTTGTCCCCGTGCTGCTGGAAGAGGCGGAGAAAAAGCCGCTGCTTGGCATCTGCCTGGGGATGCAGCTGCTCTTTGACCGGAGCTTTGAGTACGGGGAGCATCCCGGGCTGGGGCTGGTACCCGGCGAGGTGGCCGCCCTCCGGGAGGACCTCACCGATCCGGCGCTGAAGGTCCCCCATATGGGCTGGAACAGCCTGGAGATCCGCCGGGACGATCCCCTCTTCCGGTATGTGAACAACGGGGAATACGTTTACTACGTCCACAGCTTCTACGCCCGCCGGTGCGGCGAGAGCACACTGGCCTCCTCCCGCTACGGAAACGTGGATGTCACCGGAGTGGTGCGCAGCGGCAATGTCTACGGCACTCAGTTTCACCCGGAAAAGTCGGGCAGCACGGGACTGCGGCTGCTGAAGGCCTTCGGCGAGCTGTGACGGCGCATGAAAAAGGAGTGATTCCCATGGAAATTTTCCCTGCCATCGACCTGCGGGGCGGACAGGTGGTCCGGCTCTATCAGGGCGATTACGACCGGGAGACGGTCTATGACGCGGACCCCTGCGCCGTGGCACGGCGCTTCCGGGACGCGGGCGCCCGGTTCCTCCATGTGGTGGACCTGGACGGCGCCAAGGACGGCACCCTAGCCAATTTCGACACCATTGCCGCCATCGCCCGCCAGGGGGGCCTCTCCATTGAAGTCGGCGGCGGCATCCGCACCGAGGAGCGCATCCGCCGCTACCTGGATCTGGGGGTGGACCGCTGCATCCTGGGCACCATCGCGGTGCGGGACTTCGAGTTCACCCGGCGCATGGGGGAAGCCTATGGTCCCAAGGTGGCGGTGGGCGTGGACGCCCGGAACGGTTTTGTCGCCGTCAACGGCTGGAAGGAGCTCTCCGCGGAGCGGGGCGTGGACTTCTGCCGCCGCCTGCACCAGGCCGGCATCCGGCGGATCATCTACACCGACATCAGCCGGGATGGCGCGGAGCGCGGCACCAATCTGGACCTCTACCGGGAACTCATGACCATCGGCGGTCTGGAGATCACCGCCTCCGGCGGCGTCAGCTCCCTGGAAGAACTCCGGGCGCTGCGTGACATGGGCGTCCGGGCCGCTATCCTGGGCAAAGCCCTCTACACCGGCCGGCTGGATCTGGCCGCTGTCATCCGGGAGGTGGGCGCATGCTAGCCAAGCGGATCATCCCCTGCCTGGACATCCGGGACGGCCGGGTGGTGAAGGGCACCAATTTTCAGAGTCTGCGGGACATGGCGGATCCGGTGGACATGGCCCGATTCTACAATGAATCCGGCGCTGACGAGCTGGTCTTCTACGACATCACCGCCTCCGCCGAGGGCCGGGGACTCTTTACGGACATTCTCCGCCGGGTGGCCTCGGAGATCTTCATCCCCCTGACCGTGGGCGGCGGCATCCGCACCCTGGACGATTTTGACCGGGTGCTCAAGTGCGGTGCCGACAAGGTCAGCGTCAACTCCGGCGCCATCGCGGATCCCTCCATCATCAGCGCGGCGGCCAAAAAGTACGGCGACCAGTGCGTGGTGCTGTCTATGGACGTCAAGCGGGTAAACGGGCAGTTCCGCCTCTTTGCCAAGGGCGGCCGGGAGGACACCGGCATCGACGCCATGGAGTGGGCCGTCCGGGGCGTGGGTGACGGCGCGGGCGAGATCGTCCTCAACTCCATCGACACCGACGGCGTCAAGGGCGGCTTTGATTTGGAAATGCTGGATGCCCTGGCCGCCAGGGTCAGCGTGCCCATCATCGCCAGCGGCGGCGCCGGAACCATGGAGGACTTCGCGGCACTCTTCACCCACCCCGGCATCGACGCGGGGCTGGCGGCCTCCATTTTCCACACCCGGCAGGTGGACATCCAAGACCTGAAGCGCTTCCTCCGCGCCCGTGGCGTGGAGATGCGCCTGTGATGCAAAAGGAGCAAACCGATATGGAACTGAAATTTGACGAAAAGGGTCTGATCCCCGCCATTGTCCAGGATCACTACACGAAAGAGGTGCTGACCCTGGCCTACATGAACGCCGAGAGCCTGGCCATCACCATCGACGAGCAGCGCACCTGCTTCTGGAGCCGCAGCCGTCAGGAGCTCTGGCGCAAGGGCGACACCTCCGGCAGTGTGCAGCATGTGGTGTCCATCACCGCCGACTGCGACGGCGACGCATTGGTGGTGGAGGTGGTGAAGGACGGCCCCGCCTGTCACACCGGCGCCGAGAGCTGCTTTTTCAATGAGATCTACCTCTCCCCCGAGCTCAAGCAGTTCAGCTACGAGGGCCTCTACCATCTCATCCAGGGCCGCAAAACCGACCCCAAGGAGGGCAGCTACACCACCTACCTCTTTGAAAAGGGCCTGGACAAAATCCTCAAGAAGGTGGGTGAGGAGTGCACCGAAGTCATCATCGGCGGCCGCAAGGAGGACAAGGCGGAGACGATCTACGAGATCGCGGACCTCACCTACCACGTGATGGTGCTGATGGTACAGATGGGCATTTCCGTGGAGGACATCACCCGGGAGCTGGAAAAGCGCCACGTGGTGGACCATAAGGTCAAGCAGGAGCGGATGCAATGACCCCCCGCTGCTGCGCCGTCCACGTCCATACCACCCTCTGCGACGGCAGGGACACTCCGGAGGCCATGGCCGCCGCGGCCTTTGCCGCCGGAGTACGGCACCTGGGCTTTTCCTGCCACAGCCACACCCCCATCCCCGACGACCAGGGCGCGGTGCTGCCGGCGGATATGACAGAGTACCGCAGCCGGGTCCTGGCCCTGCGCGAGGCATACGCCGGGCGGATGGAGGTGCTGCTGGGCCTGGAGTGGGACAGTCAGTCCGACGTGTCCCCGGCGGGCTTCGACTACTGGATCGGCAGCGTCCACTATCAGTCCGGCGGCGGGAAGTTTTATGCCGCCGACTGGGGCGAGGCGCAATTTGCCGCCTGCCGGGACGAGCTCCACGGCGGCGACGCCCTGGCGGTGACGGAAGGGTACTTTGCCCAGGTAGCCGCTGTGGCCGCCCGGCGTCCCACCATCCTGGGGCACCTGGACCTCATCACAAAACACAACGCCGGAGGACGTCTCTTTGACGAGTCCGCCCCCCGCTACCGTGACGCCGCTCTGGCGGCCCTCCACGCCGCCGACCCCGCCGCCACACTGCTGGAGATCAATACCGGCGGCGTGGCCCGAGGCTACCGCGCCGTCCCCTACCCGGCGCTGTTTCTCCTGCGGGAGTGGCGCGCCATGGGCGGACGGGTGATCCTCACCTCCGACGCCCACAGCGCCGATGCCATCGTCTTTGGCTACGACCAGGCCGCAGAGCTGGCCCGGGCGGCGGGCTTTTCCCACTCCGCGGTCCTGACGGCGGCGGGAACGGCGCACTGTTCCCTTTGAAAGGAGTTTTCATGTATTCCACCGTGATCTTTGACCTGGACGGTACACTGCTCAACACCATCGCAGATCTCACTGCGGCGGGAAACCGGGTGTGCCGGGCCCACGGCTGGCCGGAGTTCTCCACAGAAGAATTTCAAGCCATGGTGGGGCACGGCATCCCCAATCTGGTGTCCCGCTTCTCTCCGGAGGAAGCCCGGACCCCGGAGCGGCTGGAGCGGACTCTGGCGGAGTTTTCCGCAGACTACGATGACTGCTGTATGGATGCCACCGTCCCCTATCCCGGCATTCCGGAACTGCTTGCCCGCCTCCGGACGGCAGGCATTCAAATGGCGGTGTACTCCAACAAGGCCGACGCATTCAGCCAGCGTCTCATCGCCCACTACTTCCCCGGCGTGTTCGATCTGGTCCAGGGGAAGGCGGAGGGCATCCCCGTCAAACCTGATCCCACCGGGATCCGCCTGATTCTGGCCCGGCTCTCCGCCCGGGCGGAGGAGACGCTGGTGGTGGGCGACAGCAGCGTGGACATCCGTACCGGCCAGAATGCCGGAGCGGACACCTGCGGCGTCACATGGGGCTTCCGGTCCCGGGCATCTTTGGAGGAGGCGGGCGCCGCCCGCCTGGCGGACACCCCGGAGCAGCTGGAGGCCGTGATTCTGGGAGGCGGGCCATGCAGATGACCATTGACGAGGTGACCGACTTTCTGGACGAAACGGCGGAGCAGTTTCCCCCGGCGCTCTTCGACGAGCTCAACGGCGGCATCAACCTCCTGGAGGATACGGTGCCGGATCCGGCCTTTCCGGAGGGGGAAATGTTCATTCTGGGAGAGTACTGCAACGACATGATGGGCCGGTACATCAACCTCTACTACGGCTCCTTTGCCGCCCTGGCCGAGCAGGAGAACTGGGACCGTGCCACCTGGGAAGCCGAACTGCGGACGACCCTCTCCCATGAGCTCACTCACCATATGGAGCAGCGCAGCGGCCTCCACGCCCTGGATGACCGGGACGCGGAGGAGCTGGCCCAGTGGCGGGAGGAATTCGGCCTTTAAATGCACACAGAGCCCCCGGCGTGGTTTTTCCACGCCGGGGGCTCGTTCCTGCGGCCGGTCTCAGCGCACCTGCAGCGACCGCTCCAGCTCCGGCCGGAAATCCGGGTGGGCAATGGAAATCAGCGCCCGGGCCCGCTCCAGACAGCTTTTGTACTTGAGGTTCACCACACCGTACTCCGTAGCCACGTACTGCACCATGGTCCGGGGGGTTGTGACGATGCCGCCGGGGGTGAGATCCGGACGGATCTTGCTGTGGAGCACTCCGTTTTTGTCCCGGTAGCTGGACCGCAAGGCGATGATGCTCCTGCCGCCCGGTGACCACTGAGCTCCGGTGACCCACTCCAGCTGGCCGCCGGTACCGGAGTACATCCGCGGCCCAACGCTCTCGGCGTTGACCTGACCGGTGAGGTCGATCTCCATGGCGTTGTTGATGGACACCACGCAGCGGTTCTGGGAGATGACCCGGGGATCGTTCACCCAACGCACCTCCCGGAAGCACACATCCGGATTCCCGTCACAAAACGCCCACAGATCCCGGTCTCCCACACACAGCGCTCCCACTGTCCGTCCGGGGCAGACCTGCTTGCGGCTGTTGTTTACCACGCCCCGGCGCATGAGACCCATGAGACAGTTGGTCACCACCTCGGTGTGAACCCCCAGATCCCGCTTCCCTGCGTAGACCAGGCACTCCCCAATGGCGTTGGAAAGGCCTCCCAGGCCGAACTGCACACAATCCCCGTCGTGGATCATCTCCGCAATGTGACCGGCGATCAGCCGGTCCACCTCTCCGGTGGGCGGAGGAACGTTCTCCGCCAGGGTATGATCGCTCTCTACGATGGCATCCGCCTCGGAGACGTGGTAGAGCAGATGGTACTCCCCGTCGGTGGACAGCACCGGCAGCCGGGGGTTCACCTCCACGATCACCACCTCGCTCTGTTCCATCACCCCCCGATCCAGATGGGAGGCGGAGATGCTGCGGCTCATCCAGCCGTTTTCATCCGGCGGGGCGCAGGTGATCACCGTCACCCGGGGATGGCGGGCGCAGATCCACGCGCCGTCTTCACTGAGATGGGTAGGCACAAAGTGGACGTTCCCCTGGGGCAGCAGCATCCGGTCCCCGGAGAGGAAGTTCACATAATATTCAACCAGGTCCTGATTTTCCGGCAGCAGCAATTCCGTGTCCACCGGAGTGAAGAGGGAGTCCAGCTCGATGCGTTCCCCCCGCTGCCGCAGCCGCCGGGTCAGGGCGTGATCGACGGCATAGGGCCAACTGGCGGCGCCGGGCATGGCCACCCGGTCTCCGCCGCGGATCAGCGCCGCCGCCTCATCTGCGGTGACCTTCAGCGCCTGATACTGGCTGCGCCAGTCTCCCGTACCTGCCAGCCGCCCCCGGCGCACGGGCTTCATCTCCCTTGTATCCATGATGTCCTCCTTCGTGCGTGTTCGTTGCTATTGTACCTGTTTTTTCCCGCCGGCGCAACCGGCTTTCGTTCCGAAAAGGCAGCGCCGCCGGCGATTGCCGGCAGCGCTGCGCTTTATCAGTACAGGAGGTCCACCAGACCGGTGGTGAGGATGGGGATGAAGGTCAGTGCCAGAAGCTCCGCGATCAATACGATATAGAATGGGATGCTTTCCACAATGAAGTCCTTCAGTTTGCATTTTGTCTCGCTGCACACCACAAACATCAGCGTGCCCATGGGAGGAGACAGGGAACCGATGGCCATGTTGAAAATGAACACCATCAGGAACTGCACCTCATTGATGCCGTAATTCATGGCGATGGGGAACAGCAGCGGCACCAGGATAATCATGGCGGCGTTGCCTTCCACGAACATGCCCACGAACAGCAAAAACAGGTTCATCAGGATCAGGAACACATATTTGTTGTCACTGACCTCCAGCATGCCCTCCGTGAGCATCTGCGGGATGCGCTCCTTGGTGAGTACCCAGCTCAAGGCGTTGGCAGCGCCGATGATCAGCATGATGCTGGCAGTGGAGAACACCGTCTCCTGCAGACCATTTTTGATGGTCTTCCAATCCAGCTCTTTATAAAGGAGGCCCAGAAGCACGGAATAGACCACGGCCACGGCACCGGCCTCGGTGGCGGTGAAGACGCCCAGCCGGACGCCGCCGATGATGATGACCGGCAGGCACATGGGCAAAATGGCCTCCCGCACCACCGGAGCAGCCTCCGACCAGGTGAGCCGGTGATTCCGGGACGGAGCATAGCCCCGCTTCTTGGAGATGATGGACACGGTGACCATTTCGCCCACACACAGCAGGAGGCCAACCCCGATGCCGGAGACAAACAGCTTGCCGATGGACACGTTGGCCAGGGACCCGCACAGGATCATGGCGATCCCCGGAGGGATCAGGGGCGTAATCATGGCGGAAGCGGCGGTGACCACAGAGGAAAACTCCTTGCTCATGCCCTTCTTCTCCATCTCAGGCACCAGCATCCGGGCCTCCATGGCGGCATCCGCCAGGCTGGAGCCGGACAGGCCGCCCATCAGCGTGGAGAGCAGCACGTTCACCTGGGCCAGACCGCCCCACAGGCGGCCCGTGAGGATATCGCACAGGGCCATGATCCGGCGGGTGACGCCGGAGTAGTTCATGAATACACCGGAGCAGACGAAAAACGGGATGGCCAGCAGAGACAAGCTCTGCACAGAGGATACCAGCCGCTGTCCCAGGATCATGGAACCCACGTCGGGGTTGAGCAGGAAATACACCGCCGTTCCGCCGATGATGGAGAGAAACACCGGCACCTTGATGAACAGCAGTACCATCATAAGGGCCAGCGCCACCGCGATCTGAATGCTCATGCCTCTACCTCCTTCTCTTCGGACGCAGGCGCCCTGTGGGCGATAAACTGCTGATAGGCGCCGAACAGCATGCTGATGATCATCAGTGCTCCGCCGATGGGCACGGCGATATACGCCACGTCATAGGAAAGCCGCAGCACATCCGTGCGCTTGGTGGTACCGGCCAGCTGCAGGTAATAGGACAGCTCCTGCATGAACAGATATCCCAGAATCAGCAGCTCCAGCAGCACATCGAACCGCTCGATGAACTGACCGATCTTTTTGGGCAGGGCATCCACCAGGATCTCAATGGCAATGTGGGAGCCGCTCCGGAATGCGGCGCTGCCCCCCAGAAAGACCACGGACAAAAACGAGAGCATCTGCACCTCTTCCATCCAGGCAATGGGATCCCGGAAGATATAGCGCCGCATGACGCCCACAAAGGTCAGGCAGATCAGCCACACCACCAGGACGCAGGCCGCCAGCAGATCCAAATTCCCCAGAAATTTTAAAATTTTTCTATTTTGTATTCAAAAAGCCTCCTCTCTCTTCCATCCCGGAACTCAGTCCAGGAAATCGCAGGTGCTGCCGGGCACCTGCGGCACCTCGTAAAAGCCGTTTTTCAGCTGTACGGGATATCGGAAATACTTTCTCAAATGCGGGATCGCCTCCAGGAACAGATTGGGATGCCCAACGGCGATGTGGTTGAAAAGCACCATATGCTGGTGAATCTGCCCCATGTCTCCCACATGGGGGATCACCGGGACGCCCATTTTTTTGGACATCAGGCTGATGAGGATAAATTCAGAGATGCCGCCCACCCGGACAGCGTCCACCTGGTTGATATCCATGGCGCCGGCCTGGAGGTAGTTTTTAAAGATCACCTTGTTGGGGACATGCTCACCCA
>CALWXI010000185.1 GCA_944385455.1 uncultured Oscillospiraceae bacterium
ATGGCCTCCTCGGGGCTCATGGGCTTGATGGCGAAGCGCTTGGTGCGGACGATGTCGAATTCCTTCTCCTCGGCCACCTCGAAATCGTCGGCGGGAGCGGGAGGCGGGAAGCCCTCCGTGCGGAGGCGCTTGGCGAGGCGGGTCTTGTTCTTGAGGATCTGGCGCTCGATATAGCCTACCGCGGCGTCAATGGCGCCGCGCATGTCGCCGTCGGGAGCCTCCGTCTGGGCACGCAGCAGCGTGGCGCCGCCCCGGATGGTGATCTCCACCGTGCACAGGTGGTTCTTCTCCACGGAGAAGGTGACAAATGCGGTGGTGTCAGCCTCCCGGAAATAGCGCTCCAGCTTGGAGATCTTCTTCTCGGCGTACTCCTTGATGGAATCGTTCAAGGACACTTTCTTGCAGGCGTACGTGTACTTCATCGAGATCGCTCCTTTCGTGTGGAAGAGAGGCGGTCCTCTCTTTTATTCAGTATAACACCTTTTCCGTAACTTGCATAGAGGGAAGCTGTCAACTTTCACAAAAACTTCAAAATCCGCTGCTGCGGCGGAATGCGGCACACAGAGCGGGGATCCGACAAAACCTCCCGTTTACAAGGGAGGGGAAGGCGTGGTATCATAGGTTCCGGGAAGCTTTCCAATATCCCACCCGCTTGGGCCGCGCGGCGCGCATGCCGTGCGGCTCCTTTTTTGCAGGAAAGAGGCGCCGCCCATCGGGCGGCGCCTGTGGGGGTCATCTTCTTCTGCGGCCGCCCCGCTTGCCGTCGATGCTGCGGTTCAGGTCGGCCATCTTCCCCTCGGAAGAGGAGAGGAACTGCTTGAGTTTGTCCTCAAAGGACTGATCGCCGGAGGGAGGCAGCGGCTGCTGCGCCCGGACGAAGGAACGGGGCTGCGCAGGCCGGGAGGCCGGTGCGCCCGCGGACCGGAAGCCACCTGGACGGGGGCCGCGGGGCGCGGAGCGCTCCTGCTGAGGCAGGGCCTTCTTGATGGAAAGATTGATCTTCCCGTTTTCAGCGGAGAGCACCAGCACCTTCACAGCCTGACCCTCCTGCAGAAAATCATGTACGTCGTTGACAAAGGTATTGGCGATTTCCGAGATATGTACCAGGCCGGAACGCCCGCCCTCCAGGGCGACGAACGCGCCGAACTTGGTGATGGTGGTCACCTTGCCTTCCAAAATGCTCCCAACCTGCGGCTCCATACAGCTTTTTGTTTCTCCTTCCAATCGTTTTCAACGCGCCTTCCCGGGACGCGGGGCCCTGCAAGAAAAAGACCGGTGCCGGCACCAGCGGGGGAGCGTGGCCGCTCCCCTCGTCGCCCGACACCGATCAATTGCTCACGTCATAAAACACATACTCTCCCGGGGCTACCAGGCCCAACTCATCCCGGGCGATCTCCTCCATCTTTTCCTGGGTGCCGCCCTGGGCGATGTCCGCGGCCAGAGCGTCGTTTTCCTGCTGCTGGGCGGCCACCTGAGTGGCCAGACGGTCCCGGTCCTCCCGGGCCTGTGCCACCTGATCCCGCAGGCTGTACAGCTGCCAGCCGATGGCGGCCAGCAGCACCAGCAGCAAAAGCCGTGTCCCCAGGCCGCCGCCGATGCGCTGACGTTTTGCCGTTTTTGCTTGCTTTGCCATGGCGGCCTCCTTTGGAAAATGCGCATCCGCATCCAATTTTCTTTATTGTATAGCATTTGCGCGAAAAATAAAAGAGATTTTTTGCCCGGAGCAAGGCTTTTTTGCAAAAAATTTTTGTCCAGCGCAGCGGGAGAGATAAAAGGGACGCCAGGGCGGACAGCGTATCCGCCCAGAATTCCCACACCGGACGCAGAGGCGCCGAAAACAGGCAGAAAAACACCACGGCACCGCCCACGATGCCCAGTACCACGAAGCCCCGCAGCTCTCCCTGGGACCGGGTGAGCAGAAAGCGGAATGCCGCTGCGCCCACGGCCAGGGTATAAATGAGATCCAAAAGCCCCGTCAGCCGCGGACGCCGGCGGCGGAAGGGGCGCAGCAGGTCGTACGCCAGTCCCGTACAGAGGCCCAGAAGGATGGACTGGGCGAATACCTGCAGCTGTGTGGAGATCTGGATCTCCATCCGCTATCCGAACAGGCGGCTGAGCAGTCCGCCCCGGCTGCCGCCCCCGTCCTCATAGGACACCGAGTCGATCCGCCCGTCCACATGCAGCTCGCCGCCGTCCAGGGACAGCTTGCCGATGTGCAGGTCCTCGCCGGTGATGACCAGCGTCCCGGCGGATGTGGACATGATGATGCCCGTCTCGTCAAAGCGCTCCACGTCCTCCACACCGGAAACGGTGAGCCGTTCCCGGCCGGTGAGCTCCAGACGGTGGGTCTCCTGCGGCATGGTGGTATAGTCCTTCATCTTCTCGTCCCTCCCCAATCCCATGGATATGCGGAGAGGCCGGCGGATAGAAGGGGCTTACTCCGCCACTTCCCGGTAGAGAGTCCCGGCTTCGGACTGGCGCACCGTTTCCTGGACGGAGAGCACCTCCACCGTTACGGTGCGTGCTCCGAAGCGCAGGGAAATCCGATCCCCCGGGCGCACCTCGTAGGAGGCCCGGGCGGGCTTGCCGTTGACGCTGATGAGGCCGTTGTCGCAGGCCTCGTTGGCCACGGTCCGCCGCTTGATGAGGCGGGAGACCTTGAGATATTTATCCAGGCGCATGGCCATTCCTCCAAAATCAAGAGCCCCCTCTTCCGGCGGCGGACCGCGGAAGAGGGGAATCGGGTGGACTGCTTACTTGGAAACGCTGTCCTTCAGAGCCTTGCCGGCCTTGAACACGGGCACCACGGAGGCGGGGATCTCAATGGACTCCTTGGTCTTGGGGTTGCGGCCGATGCGGGCGGCGCGCTTTTTTACCTCAAAGGAGCCGAAGCCGACCAGCTGGACCTTGTCGCCCTCCTGCAGCGCGCCGGTGATGGCGTCCAGAGTGGCGGTGATAACAGCCTCGGCATCCTTCTTGGACACGTCGGCGGAAGCGGCGACGGCGTTGATGAGTTCGGCTTTGTTCATGGGTATGATCCTCCTAGTTTGTCATTTGTAATGTTATTCTTAACGCGAAAGTGCGTGTTAAGACTCCTGCTGCTTGGCGGACGCCCAAAGCGCCGCCAGATCTTCCTGGGAACACTCGTTCAGGGGCTTGTCCGCGGCAGCCTCCACCTGGCGGAAGCGCCGGTCGAATTTGTCGCAGGCCCGGTGGAGGGCGTCCTCCGGGTCCACCCCGGACATCTGGGCCACCTTGGCGGCGATGAACAGCACGTCGCCTGTTTCCTCCCGGATGCCGTGGGGGGCGTCCGCCGCCCGGCCGGATTCCACGGCCTCCCGCAGCTCCCGGACCTCCTCTTCCAGCTTGCGCAGCGCGCCGACGGCGCTGTCCCAGTCGAAGCCCGCCTTGGCGGTCTTGCTGAGGATTTTTTCCGCCCGCCACAGCGCCGGCAGGGTGTGAGGCACGGCCTCCACGGCGTCGGCGGTGGAGCGCTGCCCCTTTTCCCTGCGCTTGAGGAGCTCCCAGTTCACCAGGACCTCCTCGCTGGTGTCGGCCTGAACGGTGCCGAACACGTGGGGATGGCGGTAGATGAGCTTTTTGGTGACGCCGTCCACCACGTCGTCCATGGTGAAGCGGCCCCGTTCCGTCTCGATCTGGGCGTGGAACGCCGCCTGCATCAAAACATCCCCCAGTTCCTCGCACATGGCCTCGGGGTCATCCCGGTCCAGAGCGTCCAAGGCCTCGTATGTCTCCTCCAGAAAATTCCGGCGGATGGAATCGTGGGTCTGCTGGGCGTCCCAGGGGCAGCCTCCCGGTGCACGCAGCAATGCCATGACGTGAAGAAAATCCGCCCAGTCATAGCGGGACTTACATTGAAAATCTACCATACATTGTCCGCCTTTGCAAGAAAATTTATCGGTGAATTCCTTGAAAATCAAGACTTTTTTCACTTCAAGTGCAGAAGTTTAATAAGGGCCGCGCCCCGGGGCACAGACTGCAGGTCCTCCGCCCGCAGGATTCGCAGCGCCACCACCAAAATGCCGTATACCACCACGCCGGCGCCGATGCCCACGGCGGTGGCCAGGGCGTTGGCACCGTAGGCGTATTCGCCGCCGGTGAGCGCCCGCAGCGTCAGGCCGTGGATCGCCCAGACCGCACCGCCCATCAGGACGGAGGCCAGCACGGGCTTGGCGAACAGCTGGAGATACCGGGGCTTTTCCGGGGAGTATTTCCATACGAAGTACAGGTTCAGCCCCACGATCACCATGTAGCAGCACAGCGTGGAGACGGGAGCGCCGTGGATGTTGATGTCCGGGTTGCCCACCAGGAGGTAGTTCAGGACGATCTTCGTGATACCGCCGATCACCACGGTAATAATGGGCAGCTTTTCCTTGCCGTAGGTCTGCAAAATGGCGTTGGTCAGGTTCATCAGGCAGATGAAGATGCAGGCGATGCCCAGCCAGCGCATGTGAGGGCCGGCGGCCAGCGCGTCGGTCTGCTGGGCGGGATAGAGCATCAGCAGGGCGGGGCCGCCCATCACGCTCAATCCCACGCCCGCCGGAATGGCCAGAACGGCAATGATCCGGAAGGCAGAAGAGACGATGCGGCCGGCCTGGGCGCTGTCTTTCCGGGTGAGGGCTGCCGCCGCAAAGGGGATCAGACTCATGGTCACGGGAAAGACAAAAGAGGGCGGCAAGTTGATGAGGTTCATGCCGAACTGATATTGGCCGAACAGCGTGGCGGCGGAGTCCGCCAGCTCCGGAATGGTCTGCAGCCGGCCCAGCACGTTTTTGGTGTCCACCAGAGTGATGATGCTCATGGCGGAGTTGCTCAGAGTGATGGGGACGCCGATGGAGAGCACCTGGCGCATGATGGATCCGCTGCTCTCCGGCACATCCAGTGCCTGGCCGCGGTCCCGGTGCGTCAGCAGGTAGAGCATCAGAAACAGCATGGACAGCACCGTTCCCACCGTTACGCCCAGAATGGCGCCGGCGGCGGCGATGTCCAGCCCAAAGCCCAGCTTCAGGAAGTACCACGCCAGAGAAAGACCCAGCACCAATTTACACAATGCTTCCAGAATTTGGGAGACAGCGGTGGGGGTCATGTTTCCCTGGCCCTGCGTGTAGCCCCGCATGCAGGCCAGCAGGCACACGCAGAACACCGCCGGGGCCAGGGCCCGGATGGGCCAGTAGCCCAGAGGCTCATTCATGAAGGCTGCCAGCTGGGATGCGCAGAAATACATCAGCAGCGCGCCGATCAGGCCCAGCGCGAAGAACAGCCAAATGGCCGTGCGGAAGATTTTGTGCTTTTGATTCTCCCGCCCCTGGGCGTAAGCCTGGCTGGTGAGCTTGGAGATGGCCAGCGGCAGTCCGGCGGTGGAAATGGTCAGCAGCACGTTATAGATGTTGTAGGCCACATTGAAATATGTCTGTCCCTCGCTGCCGACGATGTTGCCGAAGGGGATCTTGTAAACGGCGCCGATGACTTTCACAATGGCCACCGCCGCCGCCAAAATGGCGGCGCCTCCCAGGAAGGACGGCTTTTTTGCGTTGTTAGACATGGAGCGATTACCTCGAACCTTTTGAAAATAACGGGGCCTGTCTCAGCTTATGATTCCCGGAGGGGGATTATGCCCCAAAGGCGGCCGCCCCGCGTGAAAAGCGGGGCGGCATGGATCACAGCTTCCCGCCGCACTCCCGGCAGAACTGATCGCCCTCCCGGGTGGGAGCGCCGCAGGTGGCGCAGGTGTGGGCCTCCCGCTCCCGGCCGATCTGCTCCTCCAGAGCCTGGATGCGGGCCTTCAGCTCGTCGATGGCCTGGAGCTTGGAGAGGAGCACCTCGGAGTCGGTGGGAGAGCCGGTGTGGGTGGCATAAAGCAGCTCGCCCACCTCCCGGAAGGCCAGGTTCACGTCCGCCTTCAAATTGGCCGCCTGGATGTTCAGCTTGGCCACCGACAGCAGCTCTCCAGCCTTGCGGCCCACGCCGTAGGCGGCGTCGGATGCGATGTCGCCGGCCTGGACCGCAGTGGCCTGCACCCGGTCCAGCAGCTCGGAAAGTCTCTCGTTCATGGATAGGACCTCCTTGATTTCAGATGAACCCTTGCGGGAGAATGCGTTAGTGATTGTCATAGGTGCTGCCGCCGATGAACTCCCGGGCCAGGGACTCCGGCGCCACAAAGCGCTCGTCCATGGACTCGATCCTGGCAAAGCCCTGGAGCATCTGGTCCACCACCTCGTACTTGCCGGCAGGCACCGCTTCCAGCAGCGGCACCACAAAGGGCTTGAGCACGGAGAACTCGAATGCCAGAGAGGAGTCGAAGAGCAGGTGAGCGTTTTCCCGGTAGGGAGAGATGTAGAGCTTTTCCCCCCGCCGGACATTGTTCCACATTTTCAGCGTGAAGCCGGCGTCGCTGCCCCGGAACTTGAAGTCCCGGACGATGCGGCGGCACAGCCGCAGCCACGTATGGTCGAAGATCACGGCGCCGTCCTCATCCACCAGATCGCTGCGGGCGGAGATATAGAGCTTGAAGGCGTGGGGGTTCTTGCCCACGATGATGTCGTTGAGGGCGTGGATGCCCTCGAAGATGGCCAGTTCGTCGGGACCCAGGTGCAGCGGCTGGGACAAAATGTCCGAGCGCATCTGACGGGCAAATTCATACTTGGGCACGTGGATGGTTTCGCCCCGGTCCAGCATGGCAAAGTGCCGGTTCAGAAGATCCACGTCCAGACAGAAAGGGGATTCGTAGTCGATGGCGCCGTCCCGGTTTCGGGGGGCGGTCTCGGGGTCGATGGTGTTGAAATAGTTATCCATGGACACCGTGTGGGTCTCAATGCCCATGCGGTCCAGGACCTCCTCGATCTTCAGCGCCGTGGTGGTCTTTCCGGAGCCGGAGGGACCGGAGAGCAGGATGATCCGGGACTCACCCCGGTGTTCGGCAATCTGCCGGGCGGCATTCTCCACCTTCCGGGTGAAGGCCGCGTCACACTCCGCCGCATAGGCCGCCGGGTCGCTGCGGACGGCGTCGTTGAGCTGCTTGAGGGAATAGGGCATGGTCTGGTGGCTCCTTTCAAGACATTATGATCCGTAAAATGCGGCGAAAGCCGCCTGATTGTCCCGCCATTTCTCCGGGCGCTCCGTGTACTCCTTGGGATACTTGGGGTTGAAGGAGCGCTGGATGCGGCCGCCGTCCACCATCTTGGTGGAGCCGCCGGCGCCGAAGGAGAGAATGGAGCAAAGCTCCGACATGATGTAGATGTTGTACCAGCAGGTCCCACCGCTCCGGCTCCAGCCGATGTTCTCAAAGCTGCCGGACATGTATTTCTGCCGGTAGAGATAATAGGGGGCGTAGCCCGCCTCCCGCAGCGCGGGACCGGCGTAGTCCAGCATAGCCGCCACATCCTCTGGCCCGGGGACGGACAGCCCCTCCAGGAGGATCCGGCTGCCCTTTTTCAGCGCCAGGGTGTGGATGGTGACGTTGTCCGTGCCGAAGGCCAGGCACCGGTCCAGGGAGCGGATAAAGCCCTCCGGTGTGTCTTCCGGCAGGCCCGCGATGAGGTCCATGTTCACATGCCGGAAGCCGCAGCGGTTTACCAGCTCCATGGCGTTCTCAATGTCCCCGGCGGTGTGGCGGCGGCCGATGGCCCGGAGGACATGGTCCTCCATGGTCTGGGGATTCACGGAGACCCGGGTCACTCCGTGGCGGCGCAGAACCGCCAGCTTCTCGGCGGTGATGGTGTCCGGCCGTCCGGCCTCCACGGTGAGCTCCCGGCAGCTGGAAAGGTCAAAGGATTCGCAGAACGCCGAGAGCACCCGGTCCAGCTGGGGGGCGGTGAGAGTGGTGGGGGTGCCGCCGCCCATGTAGAAGGCCCGGACCCGCAGCCCGCACCGGCGGACCATCTCTCCCCCGGCCCGGATCTCCGCTACCAGGGCGTCCACGTAAGGCGGAACCAGGGAAAAGCTCTTTTCCACCGACTGGCTCACAAAGGAGCAGTAGGCGCAGCGGGTGGGGCAGAAGGGAATGCCCACGTAGACGGCGATGTCCCGGGCGGAGAGGTCCCGGGCGGCCTCCAGGGCCGCGGCGCCGGTCTCCAGGGCCAGGGACGCCCGGGAGGGGGTGACGAAATATTCCGTCTCCAGCATGGAGCGGACCTCCTGGGGCGTTTTGCCCGCGGCCAGAGCCTGAGTCACCGGTTTATCCGGCCGAACGCCGGTGAGCATCCCCCAGGGCAGGTCGGGCAGGCCCATCTCCCGGCGGGCCAGGTAAAAGCAGGCGCCGATGGCGTGCCTCCGCTGGCCCTCCCGGTCAAAGGCCGAGCCGGTGAGCGGCATCCCGTAGGTGTAGACGCCGCGTGCGCCATGGTAAAAAAGGCCGGCGGTCACCGCGAGATGGTCCGAAGCCTCATCGCAGGTGATCTCCGCCCAGGCGTCGTCTCCGGGGACCACCGGCTCGTAGACCGGCAGCTCGCCGGGAAAAAGAGCCATGAGACTCTGTTCCACCACGTACCGCTCGTCGTGGCCGTGAAAGATCAGCTTCATACGCCGCTTTCCGCCGTCCGCATGGCCTGGAGCAAAAAGGGATTGTCCCGGCGCTCCCGGTCCAGCCGGGAGGGCTCCATATGGCCGGGATAGACGATGAGATCGCCCTCCAGTGACCCCAGGCGGCGCAGGGAGGCCATGATCTTTTTGATGCTGCCGCCGGGAAAGTCCGTGCGGCCGCAGGAGCCGGCAAAGAGGGTGTCCCCGCAGAAGAGCGCGTCGCCGCAGCGCAGCGTCACGCTGCCCTCGGAGTGACCGGGGGTGGCCAGCACCGTTACGGCAAGACTGCCCACGGTGAGAATGTCTCCCTCGTCATAGTTCTGCGCGCCGTCCACCGGGGGAAACAGCTGGGCGAGGTACATGTCCGCGGCGGACTGATCCCGGCGGTTGAGATACACCGGGACCTCGGGCCAGCGGGCGGAGAGCTCCGTCACGCCGCCGGTGTGGTCGTAGTGGCCGTGGGTGAGGAGGATGGCGCAGGGCGCGCAGCCGCTGCGCTCCACCGCCGCGGCCACGGCGCCGGCGTCCCCGCCGGGGTCGATGACGGCGCAGCGCTTTTCCGCCGGATCGCAGAGCAGATAGCAGTTGGTCCCAATGGGACCGACCTGTAACGTTTTTACTTCCATGGGGATACCTCTCAGTTGATGAAGATGGGGTCAGGGACGGTCCGTGTCCAGCAGGATGGTCACCGGCCCGTCGTTGCAGGAGTCCACCGCCATGTCGGCGCCAAACTCCCCGTGCTCCACAGGAAAGCCCCGCTCCCGGCAGCGGTCCATGAACCGCTGGTAGAGGGGAACGGCCGCCTCCGGCTTGGCGGCCCCGGAGAAGCCGGGGCGGCGGGAGGAGGTGTCGGCGTACAGGGTAAACTGGGAGACCACCAGCAAGCTGCCGCCCACCTGCTCCAGGCTGCGGTTCATCTTGCCGTTTTCGTCCTCAAATACCCGGAGGTTGCAGATCTTGTCGGCCAGGCGGAGGGCGGTGTCCTCCGTGTCGCCGGGGCCTATCCCCAGCAGCACCAGGTAACCCCGGCCGATGTGTCCGCTGACGCGGCCCTCGATGGTGACGCTGGCGCGGGAAACGCGGGTGACGACTGCGCGCATGGATGTCTCCTTTCAGGATGGCCCCGAAGGGGCGGAATGGGAACGCGGAACGCCGCCTGCCGTCAGCCCGCGGGGCGGGTGACCTTCAGCACGCCGGAGATCTGGTGCAGGCGGTTCATCAGGGTGGTGAGCTGCTGGCTGTCCCGCATGCGCACCTCCAGACGGAAGATGGCAAACTCGTCGGCGGTGCTGCGGGATTGGATGCCCAGCACGAAGGTGTTGGTGGTGGAGAGGGCCGCGGAAATATCCAGCAGCAGTCCCTGGCGGTCCTTGCAAACCACCTCCAGGGTGGTGGGATAGCTGTCGTTGGTGTCGCTGCCCCAGGAGACCTTGATCCACCGGCCCGCCTGGCCGGGGGCGTTCTGCTTTTCCGGGGAGGCGTTGGGACAGTCCGCCCGGTGGACGGAGACGCCGTAGCCCCGGGTGATGAAGCCCACGATCTCGTCTCCCGGCACAGGGGTGCAGCACTTGGAGAATTTCACGAGACAGTTGTCCAGCCCCTCCACGATGATGCCCTGCTCACTGCGCACCCGCTTGGACGCGGGGGTCTTGGGGGACTCCTCGGCGGCCCTGGCCTCGGCGGCCTCGGCGGCGGCCTGACGCTCGGCCTGCTGGTGCTTGGCGATGCGCTGCAGCTCGCCCTGCATCCGGCTGACGGCCTTCTGGGCGGTGAAGCCGCCGTAGCCGATGGCGGCGTACATCTCGTCCAGAGAGCCGTAGGAGACCTTTTTCAACAGCCCGGGAAGGTTTTCGGCGGAGATGACGTCCCGCATGGGGATGCCGCAGTGCTTGAGCTCGGCCTCGAAGGCCGCCCGGCCGTTGGCGATGTTCTCCTCCTTCTTCTCCTTTTTGAACCACTGGCGGATCTTGCTGCGGGCCTCGCTGGACTTGGCGATCTTCATCCAGTCCCGGCCGGGGCCCTTGGCGTTCTTGGAAGTGAGAATCTCCACGATGTCGCCGTTTTTCAGCGTGTGATCAAAGGTGACGATGCGGCCGTTGACCTTGGCTCCCACCATCCGGTTGCCCACGGCGGAGTGGATGGCATAGGCAAAGTCGATGGGGGTGGCGCCGGCGGGCAGGTTCTGCACGTCGCCGTTGGGGGTGAACACGAACACCTCGTCGGAGAACATATCCACCTTCAAAGAGTGGATGA
>CALWXI010000186.1 GCA_944385455.1 uncultured Oscillospiraceae bacterium
GGGCACAGCGGCCCCGGTTGCCGGACCGGCCGCCGATCAGGGCGCTCATGGCGCACTGGCCGGAGTAGCACATGCAAAGGGCGCCGTGGCCGAAGACCTCCACCTCGGCGGAGACGGTTCGGCACACGGCGGCGGTATCCTCCGCGGAGCACTCCCGGGCCAGAACCACCCGCTCGCATCCGTCGGCGGCGGCCTCCGCCGCCGCGCCGGAGGTAAAGATGCTCATCTGAGTGCTGGCATGAATGGGGAGGTCCGGCAATGCGGTGCGCAGCAGGCGGAGAAGGCCCCAGTCCTGCACCAGCACGGCGTCCACTCCCAGGCGGCAGGCTGTCCGGGCGGTGTCCAGAGCCTGGGGCAGTTCCCGGTCCGTCAAAAGGGTATTCAGAGTCAGAAACACCCGGACGCCCCGCTGATGGCAGTAGACCAGAGCGTCGGCGAACTCCTCGTCAGAAAAGTTCTTGGCGCTCTGGCGGGCGTTAAAGGTCCCCCAGCCCAGGTACACCGCCCCGGCGCCGCTTTGTACGGCGGCCCGCAGGGAATCGGGAGACCCGGCGGGGGCGAGCAGCTCCGGCCTCATCCGTTGTTTTGGCGCTCCAGCCGCTGCTGGAGGCGGAAGACTTCCCGTTTGAGCTCGCTGACCTCCGCCTGGGCCTTCCCCGCCTCATCCAGATACCCCTTGATCTGGCTGCGCAGCTGTTCTGCGGCGGATTGAGCTTTGAACAGCTCGTCGGCAATATTGATGGCGGTGAGGACGGCGGCGTCGGTGCGCCCCACCTTGGCGGAGGCGAGAACCTCGTCCATCTTCTCACTGACGTAGGAGCCCACCTTCTGCATGTAGGAAGCGGATTCCTCCGCCACAAACGTGTATTCCACTCCGCAGATACTGATGACCACCCGGTTTGCCATGCCAGATTCCTCCTCTGTATGTTCGCGTCGCGGCGCCGCTGTCCGGGCCGCACAATATTACAAGGTACAGTATATCATACGAAGAGGGCCTGTGGAAAGCAGAAAAGCGGGAGAATTGCAAAAAATTCACAAATCCGGCGCCTGCGGCGGGGGTTGCCCCGGGGAGATTTTTCGTGTAGAATACAAGAACGGAAAATTCGGGAAAGGGGGGACCGGGGATGGCCGGCGTGTTGGTGGATACAGGCGACGAGAGCGTTACGCTGACGGCCCAGGCAGTGCGCCGCCTGTTGGAGCGGGGCAGCGGAGATGCGGCCCTTTTGTATCTGGCGCTGCTGCGCCGCCGGGGGGCCGTGCAGCCCCGGGCCCTGGCAGGCGAGCTGCGGTGGGACCGCGACCGCATCGAAAAGGCCGAGCAGATCCTGCGGGAGCTGGGATTGGTAGTGCCTGCGGCGGCCCGGACCGTCCTGGATCCGGCGGACGAGCCTCCGGCCTATCAGAGAGGAGACATTGTGCAGCGGCTGGAGGAGAGCGGAGAATTCCGAAATCTGACGGCGGAGGTGGAGCGGAAGCTGGGTAAAAAGCTCACCACCCCGGATCTGGGGGTGCTGCTGGGGCTGCTGGACTTTCTGGGGATGCCTGCCGATGTCATTTTCCTGCTGGTGAGCCACTGCGTGGAGCGGGTGACCCGGCGGTATGGTCCAGGCCGCCGTCCCACCCTGCGGCAGATTGAAAAGGAGGGCTACGCCTGGGCAAGACGGGGCATCGACACCCAGGCCCGGGCGGCGGAATACCTGCGCCAGTATGCCCGGCGGCAGGAGATTCTGCCTCAGTACATGCGGGCTCTGGGGCTGGGAGACCGGCCGCCGGTGGCCTCGGAGGAGCGGTATCTGACGGCCTGGCAGGAGTGGGGGTTTCCGCCGGAAACGGTGGCCCTGGCCTGCGACAAAACTGTGCTGCGCTGCCACGAGCTGAAGTGGCCCTACTGCAACGGGATCCTGAAAAAGTGGCATGAGGCGGGCTTACATACGCCGGAGGAGGTCCAGAGTCAGGACCGTCCGGCGCCCAAGAAGGCAGCGGAGCCGTCCGCTGTCGGTGGGGACGAGGTTTGGAAGTACGTGCAGGAGCTGCGCAGAGAGAGGGGAACTGATCATGGCGTATGACGGAAAGGTGATGCGTCAGGCGCTGCGCCGGTTCGAGGAGGACCGGCAGCGCCGCCGGGAGACGCTGGAGCGCCGCCGGGAGGAGCTCTTCCGCCGCCAGCCCCGGCTGCGGGAGGTAGAGGCCCGGCTGGGTTCCACCATGAGCCGCATCCTCTCCGACGCCCTGCGCCGGGGAACGGATCCTCGTCCGGCAGTGGAGCGGCTGCGGGCGGAAAACCTGCGCCTCCAGGCGGAAAAGGCCGCGCTGCTGGCGGAACTGGGGCTTCCTGCGGATGCCCTGGAGGAGCATCCGGCCTGTCCGCTGTGCGGGGATACAGGCTATTGCGGCGGCCGGGTATGCCGCTGTCTGCGGGAATACTATGCCCGGGAGCAGCAGCGGGAGCTGAGCCGGATGCTGGACTTGGGAGGCCAGAGCTTTGACAGCTTCCGTCTGGAGTGGTACAGCGATCAGGTGGACCCGGAGCGGGGCTGCTCTCCCCAGGAGACCATGAAGACGGTATATGACGTGTGTGCGGAGTACGCCCACCGCTTCGGCCGCGGGCCGGGGAATCTGCTGCTGTTCGGCGCGCCGGGGCTGGGCAAGACCCACCTGTCCGCAGCCATTGCCCGTGAGGTGAGCAGTCAGGGGTATTCCGTGGTGTACGACACCGCTGCCCACATATTCCAGCAATTCGAGGACCAGAAGTTCGGCCGGGAGGAGCAGGAGGCGGACTCCGCCGTGGAACGGGTGCTGGGGTGTGACCTGCTGATTTTGGACGACCTGGGTACGGAGATGACCACGGCTTTCGTCCAGAGCGCTCTTTATCAGATCCTCAATACCCGGCTCATGGAAAAGCGTTCCACCATTTTGAACACAAACCTCTCGCCCACGGAGCTGGGACGGCGCTATTCGCCCCAGATTGCTTCCCGGGTGGAGGGGGAGTATCAGATTCTGCCCTTTGTGGGGGAAGATATCCGAAAGCTGAAAAAGCGCCGCCGCTGAGCGGCATGAAAAAGGGACCGCCGTCAGGACGGGCCCTTTTTCATGCTCTGCTGCCGCCACAGCAGCAGGGACAAGAGGGTGCACATGCCTCCCGCTGCCAGGGACAGCCAGAACCGGGGGCTGCCGGCCTCCCACAAAGCGTTTCCCAGCAGCGTGGCCGCCGCGACCCGGGGCAGGCTCCCCAGAAGGCCCGGGGCCAGATAGGCCCGCCAGGGCACGCCGGCGGTACCCAGCAGGAAGCTCACCACGTCTCCCGGAGGGGTCCCCGCCAGCCGCAGCAAAAAAACGCCCCTGCCCGGCTGTCCGCCGGGAGCCAGCAGGGTCCACAGCCGGGGCCAGCGGCGGCGCAGGGCCGCAGGATCCTCCCGGTTCCGCCGCCCCAGCAGATATGGACCCGCCTGGGCCATGGCGACTCCGGCGGCGTTCACGGCCAGGGCAAGGGGAAGAGGAAATACCAGCCCTCCCGCAGCCTCCAGTGCCGATAGCGGTACCACTATGGAAAAGCCCTTGACGGCGTACAATGCCAGCAGAAATGCGGCTGCTGCAGCGGTCTGCCGGGGAGAGAGGGCGGCAATGCCCTCCGCCGTGAGGAGATGTCTCCGGGGCCATACGAAGAGGATGCCTGCCGCTAGTACCGCCGCTGGGATCCACCAATTTTTTCTGCCCACAATATCCGCCTCCTGTCGCGCCGTGTTGGGATCTGCTCTAGTATGGGTGGAACGGCAGCGTTTTATGGCGGGATGCGGGGAAAAACGTCAAAAAAGACGTCCCGGTTATACCGGGACGTCTTTTGAACAGGAAATCAGACGGGATCTGTCTCCGGAGTCACCACGATTACCGGCGGCGGCTCATCAGAGTTCCCGGAGTCGGGTGCCGTTTCGGAGCCGGTCTCCGGCGCGGTGTTGGAGCCGGTCCCCGGCGTCGTCTCGGAGGACGTTTCCGAAGAAGCGTCCGTCCCCTGAGAGGAGTCGGCCGCGCCTTCTCCAGTGTCGGGTTCTGTGCCGGGGTTCACGGCGGGGACGTCCGGCGTCTCCGGCAGCTCCGGACCCCGAAGGATTACCTTGTTGCGGACCTTGTAATCGCTGGTGGCCTCGTAAGTGCTGGAGATCAGGTTACCGTCGGCGTCGTAGAGATTGCGGTAAGTACGGACCTTGTAGCCGGTGTAAGGAGTGGTTTTGACGGTTTCCGTGCCGGCGGGAAGGGTGGGATCATCCTCATACACCGTGGTCCAGGGAGTGGTGGAAAGGGTCTCGTTGGTGATCTTGGCGGTGATTCCGTCGGCGTTGGTACCCAGGAGCTTCACCGTGAGATAGCCGCCGGAATACTCCGTCACGATCTTGATGGGATAGTCCGTGTTGTTGGTGAATTTGTAATCTGGGCCGCCCCAGGACACGGTAGCGTCCATGCCCCAGGGGATATAGGCGGGGACATAGCGGTGGGCATAGCGCTCGGTGATCTCCAGATTGGCCCGCAGGCAGGCCAGGTACAATGTGGAGGAGGGCTGGCATACGCCGCCGCCGATTTCGTCCACGGTCTCGCCCTGTACATAGGCGGGGGCCGCTTTGTAGCCCTTGGCTGCGGTACGCTCTCCCACGGTGCCGTTGTAGGAAAAGACGTCACCGCTGTTGAGAACGGTGCCGTTGAAAGCGGCGGCGGAGAGCTTCACGTTGGAGATCCGCGCGGAGGTGCCGGAGACGTGGGTGCGGCACTCGCCCAGCACGTCCCGGAACAGCACCTGTTCCAGCTCTGCCGCGGTGACGGCGGGAAACTCCACGTCCGCGGGGAGCGTAATGGTCTCCCCGGGCTGCGCCGCGTCCATGGCGGACTGGGCGGCGGAGACGTCAAACTCCGCGCCGATCTGTTCCGGGGTGATGGTGCCGGTGGCGGCGTCATATCCCGCGTTCTTTACCACGCCGCAGGTGTCGTCGTGGATCTCCTGGGCGGTGAGGGCTTTTGCGGCAGGCGTGGTATAGGGGACGGACAGGGCCAGATCACAGATCCAGTCCCCCGCTTCCAGCTGCCGGGCCAGGATTTCCGCGTCCACGGTGCGGCCGTCCTTGGCCAAGGTGATCTCCAAAGAGTCCTCCGTCACCTGATAGGCTGTGTCCTGAGGCTCCCAGGAAAGGGCGGCGGCAGTGGTAACAGCGGCGGCATATGCCGCCGCGGAGGAAACGGAGATCTCTCCGCCGCCGGCATAGGACAGGCTTTCGCCGGTGAGATACCGCCAGCCGGCGGTAAGGATGGAGCCGCTGCGCAGGGCGCGGTCGGCGCCCTGCACCAGAGCGTCCATGTCCACCTTGGCGCCGAGGTCGGAGAGCGGGATGGCGGCGTCGGAGGACTGGGATTCCCGGTCCGGCAGCGCGCCGTCCTGCGGATAGAGATAAAGCCGGATCTCCATCTCCGGCAGGGCGGCGGAAACGGCCGAAGCAGCTTCGCCGGGGTCCATTCCGCCCAGATTCACGCCCAGAACGTAGGTGTTCCGCCAGAGAGCGGTGCTGTGGAGGGCCCAGGCGCACAATCCGCCGTAGGCAGCCGCCAGCAGGATAAGAAGGGCCGCCAAAATGACGAGGGGCTTTTTGATGCCTTTTTTCGCCGCGGCAGCCTCCGGATGCGTGGTCAGGTCGGTACGCTGTTCCATGAAGGCCTCCTGGTTGCGTATTCCAAAAGACGGCAGCAGGGCCGCCAGTATGGTCGCCTTCATTCTATCATGATTTTTGAGAAAAAGAGATTACAATACAGTAACAACGCCCCCCTATTTTCCCTGAGAACCGCTGCGCTGCTTGGGAATGCGGATGGTGAGGACGATGGCGTCCTCCGTCTCCTCCCGTCCGCTCTGGGCGTCCACGCCTGCCTCCCGGATCAGCCGCAGCCCCCGGTCCAGACTATTGAGAAAAAGCCGCACGTCCTTGAGGATAAAGGTCCGCCGCCGGGCGGGGGGTGTGGACTGGAGAGCGGTGAGGCGCCGCTCCACATACTGCTCCGCCTGGGCCACGTTGAGTTTCTGGCGGATGATGTGGTCCAGAGCCGAGCGCCGCTCCTCCTCATCCTCCAGACGCAGCAGGCACCGGGCATGACGTTCGGAGAGTCCGTGCTCCATCAGCGCCGTCCGGCAGGCAGGAGAGAGCCGCAGCAGCCGCAGCTTGTTGGCCAGAGCGGAGGGGGACCGGCCCAGCAGGGCGGCGGTCTCCTCCTGGGTGCGGCGGCTGGCGGCCAAGAATTTTGCGATGGCGGCGGCCTCTTCAAAGTAGTGCAGAGCCCGGCGCTGGAGGTTTTCCGCCAGTGCCAGCAGCGCGGATTCCTCTTCATCGGCGGCGGACTCGATGCACGGGACCGTCTCCAGTCCCGCCATTTTGGCTGCCCGCAGCCGTCGTTCCCCGGCAATGAGCTCCCAGCTGTCTCCCACGCGGCGCACGGTCAGGGGCTGGAGGATGCCGTGGCGGCGGATGGAGGCCGCCAGTTCCCGCAGTCCCCGCTCGTCGAACAGCCGCCGGGGCTGGCGGGGATTGGGGCGGATCTCCGTCACCGGCAGGCGCAGCACGGGACGTTCCTGTTGCGGTTCCATGGCATCTCCTCCTTTCACATTTTCCGTTATTTTACAACGAGGCGGCGGAAAAGTCGGATGGAATCTGTCGAGGAAAACGCAAAAAGCCCCTGTCCGCAGCGCGGACAGGGGCTCAGGAAACGAAAGGAGGGGATCACCGGCAGGTATAGGCAAACCAGCCGGAGGCACTGCGGACATCCAGGATCTCCAGGCCTGCCTGGCGCAGGGCTTGGGCCACCTCCTCGGCCCGGTCGTCGATGATGCCGGAGCACAGGAATCGCCCGCCGGGGGCCAGCAGGGCCCGGACTTCGGGAGCCAGGGCGATGATGACGTCGGCCACGATGTTGGCCAGCACCACCTGATATCCGCCGCCGATGCGGCGGCGAAGGGCCTGATCGGAGAGAATGTCTCCCGCCAGCACGGTGTAGGTGTCCCGGCCGATGCCGTTGAGCGCGGCATTCTCATAGGCCACGTCCAGGCACTTGTCATCGATGTCCACCGCCAGGGCGGAAGAGGCGCCCAGCTTCAGGGCGGCAATGGAGAGGATGCCGCTGCCGCAGCCCAGGTCCAAAACCCGCTCGCCGCCGTGAACGGTCTGCTCCAGCCCCTGAAGACACAGCTGAGTGGTGGCGTGGCTGCCGGTGCCGAAGGTGAGGCCTGGGTCCAGGATCAGCGGCACCCGGCCGTTTTCCGGCGGCGTCTCCCACTGCGGCACCACCACCAGGCGTTCTCCAATGTCCATGGGCTTGTAGTACTGCTTCCAGTTATTGGCCCAATCCGCCTCCCGGAGACTGTCCATGGTCAAAAGCAGCGTGCCGCAGTCCGGCCGCTCTTCCTTAAGCTGCTCCAGAGCCAGGCGAACCTGTCCCAGCTGGGAAAAGCCCGTCTCATCGGCAGGGAGGTAGAAGGTGATGCGGGACTTGCCTGTCATGGCGGCGGAGAGGTTTTCGTCCACATAGTCCCAGTACTGGCGGTTCTCCTTCAAAAAGTCCTGAAATTCCGTCTCGTCGTCGATCACCACGCCGTCGATGCCCAGAGCAGACAAGGCGGCTTCCACGGTCTCCAGCCCGGCATGGGCGGTGTCGATATGCAGCTCCAGCCAGTCCACCGCTCACCGCTCCTTTCCCAGGAAAAACAGCGCCACGGTGCCGGGGCCGGAGTGATTGCCGATGACGGGGCCTACGTAGTTGATGCGGATGTCCTGCACGCCCAGGCGTTCCCGGACGGAATCCGCCACGAACCGGGCATCCTCCAGACAGTCGCCGTGGCTGATGAAGACGGTCTGGCTGGCTGGATCCACAGCGGTCTGGGCCATATGGTCCACCAGGGCCAGAAGGGAGGCCTTCCGGCCCCGGGCCTTGGACATGGGGATCAGCCGTCCGGCGTCATCCACATGGAGCACCGGCTTGATGGAGAGCATGGTGCCGAACAGCGCGGCGGCCGCGCTGAGCCGGCCGCCCCGGTGGAGATGGTTGAGGTCGTTGACGGTGAACCAGTGGCACACGTGGCCCAGTGTCTCCCGGGCATAGGCGGCCAGCTCCTCCGCCGTGGCGCCCGCCCGTTTGCGCTGGACGCACAGATATACCAAAAGGCCCTGGCCCAAAGAGGCGCACTTGGAGTCTACCACGTACACCCTGCCCTCCGGAAATTCCTCCGCCATGGTCTGGGCCGCGATGCAGGCGGACTGGTAGGTGGTGGAAAGGGCGGAGGAGAAGGCGATGCACACGATGTCCCGTCCCTGAGAAAGGTGAGAGCGCATCCGGTCTTCAAAGGTGCCCACGCCCACGGCGGCGGTGGTGGCGGTCTCCCCGGCCCGGATGCGGGCGTAAAATTCCTGAAAGGGAATGTCCTGTCCGTCCAGATAGTTCCAGTAGGTCCGTCCGGCGAGGGACAGGCTCAGGGGCAGCACGTCCAGTTCCAGCTCCGCCGCCAGCTCCGCGGTAAGGTCGCAGCAGCTGTCGGTCATGATGATATAATCCCGCATGATTCAATCCCGCTCCTTTTCTTTTTTGTTTCGCGCTTTGCCGCCCCGGGGAGGATCGGCCTCTGCCTGCTCCTGGCGCAGCAGCGCCACATACCGGCTGCTGGCCAGTCCCGCGGCGTAGCTGAGGAGGGCGAAGTGAATGGCAGCGTCGGCCAAGGTATCGCTTTGAGGCCGCCGGTCCATCTCCGCGGCAGCCAGGTTCAAAGCGTCGTCCAGGCTGGCGCAGAAGGCGGCATAGCCGTCCTCCACGGACCGGTCGCCCTGCAGTTCCTCGTGGATCAGCAGATCCATGTCCCGGGTGGACATGACCCGCTTCAGAATACAGATGGCGGTGAGATAGGCCAGATGCTCACGGCCGTATTTTTTGCCCTCGGCCCGGGGCACCAGGCCGCTTTTCGTGTAATTGTTCACCATGGCGGCGGTAAGGGTGTCTTCCTCATCAAAACGCAGTACCTGCCGGTCCATATAAGAGAGAACCTGGTCCATATACAGCGCAAAATCCGGCAGCTGTTCCCAGGGAACGGGCCGCTGCTCCTTGAACCGCCGGCGTGCGGTGTCCAGATCCTGCATGTCATCAGCCTCCTTTTCCTGGAAAGAAAAATCTCGTCAATACGGAGTGTAGCACCATCATGTGATTTTGTAAACCAGATTTTGCGGCCTTGAAAACGGCATTTCACTTTCCCACGCAGAACCGGGAGAAGATCCGGGAGACGATCTCGTCCCGGGCAGTGCGGCCCGTCAGCTCCCCCAGAGCATCCAGGGCCTCTTCCGCGTCGGTGAGGACGGCGTCGGGGGTGAGGCCGGCGTCCAGAGCTTCCGCGGCGCGGCCCACGGCGGCCCGCGCCCGTCCGGCGGCCTCCTCCTGCCGGGCGTCGGTGAGAAGGGCTCCGGCGTCGCCGCCGTCCCCGGCGGGGAACAGGGCAGCCACGGTGTCCTCCAGGACGGAGATCCCCTCTCCGGTCCTGGCGGAGAGGTGGACGGCGGCCACGGGGCGGCCTCCGGCGCCGTCCAAACAGGTGTGGGGCGCCGTACCCAGGTCCAGCTTGGAAAAGATCACGATAAAGGGCTTTTCGCTCTTTCGGACCAGAGCCAGCACCTCCCGGGCCTCCGCCGTGACAGGAACGGAGCCGTCTATCACCGCCAGCACCAGCTCGGCGCTATCCAGCGCCCGCCGGGACCGCTCCACGCCCAGCTGTTCCACCACGTTGGCGCTTTCCCGGATGCCGGCGGTGTCGATGAGCCGCAGCAGCACGCCGCCGCAGAAAACGGATTCCTCCACCGTGTCCCGGGTGGTGCCGGGAACGTCGGTGACGATCGCACGGTCGTATCCCGCCAGGGCGTTGAGCAGGGAAGACTTTCCCGCGTTGGGAAGGCCCACGATGGCGGTACGGACGCCGTTTTTCAGCACCCGGCCCCGGCGGCAGGTGGCCAAAAGGCGGTCCAGCTGTCCGGCGGCATCGCCCAGGGCGGCGCGGATCTGGAGGGCGTCCACATCGGGGATGTCCTCATCGGGGTAGTCCACCACGGCGTAAAACCGGGAGGTGATCTCCAGCAGGGCGTCCTGGATGGGCTCCAGCACCCGCCGCAGCCCGCCGGAGAGCTGAGCGGCGGCATTCCGGGCGGCGGCGGCGGTTTCCGCGTCGATGAGGTCGATGACGGCCTCCGCCTCGGTGAGGTCCATCCGGCCGTTCAGAAAAGCCCGCTGGGTGAATTCTCCGGGCCCCGCCTGCCGGGCTCCGGCGGCAAAAAGGGCGGCGAGCAGTTCCCGCAGCACCACGGGGGAGCCGTGGCAGTGGAATTCGGCGCAGTCCTCACCGGTATAGCTGTGGGGGCCGGGGAAGCGGACGGCAAGGCCCCGGTCGATGAGCCGGCCCTGGTCGTCCAGCATCCGCCCATAGATCATTTTCCGGGGCTCCTGATCGGCAAAGGCAGACCCGTTTCCGGCGCGGAACACAGCCTCGCATATGGCGAAGCACCCCTCGCCCGACACCCGCACAATGCCGATGGCGCCGGGGGCGGACCCTCCGGCGGCGATGGCGGCGATGACGTCCATTTTACACGTCCTCCAGTTCCATGATGAAATTTTCCAGGTCCACACCCCGGCGGACCACCGTCTGGGCGCGGAGAAGCCGGTAGCCCCGGGCCTCGAAAAAGGGCCGGGCGGTGCGGGAGGCGTGGACGGTCACGACTTTTTCGGGACACGCCCGCTCCAAAAACAGGCACAGCGTCGATCCCACGCCCCGGTGCTGACAGTCCGGGTGGACGTAGAGCAGGTCCAGCAGCGCCCCGTCCAGACTGCCGAATCCCAGCAATCTGCCGTCTTCCTCCGCTACCAGCACCATCTCCCGGCAAAGCTTTTCCTCCCAGGCGGCAGTGTCCGGTGTCTCCGGTGCCCAGGCAGAGAGCTGGTTGGGGGCATAGTCGGCGGCGCAGGCGGTATGGACCGTATCATGGAAAAGCGACAGGATCCCGGGCAGGTCGTCCTGGCGATAGGGGCGAATGGTCATAAAGGCTCCTTTCTGCGCGATGCGGGGGGATTGTGGTTGCCGCATTTCAAAAAATATGATATACTTTTTGCGCCATTTTCTCAATTTCGGGGGAGTTTACCGGAACCAATTATAGAGGGAAGCGGTTTTGTTTGCAAGTCTGCGGCATGAAACGGGACATATCCGCCGGTGTGCCGGCGGTGGTCAAATCTGTCTGCAAAGGAGAAATGCGACATGAAAAGACGGTTCCTATCCACCCTGCTGGCGCTGGTCCTGTGCCTGGGACTGGCGCTGCCTG
>CALWXI010000187.1 GCA_944385455.1 uncultured Oscillospiraceae bacterium
TGGCCATGCCCAGCACCTCGTATTCCCCGCCCTTGAAGTGGCGGTAGCGCCCCGGGCGGATTTCCTGCTGCATGATATCCTCCTTACCGCAGCGCGTCCCGCACGCTGCTGCGCACCTTGTCGGAAAGTGCATTGTAGTGGGCCAGTTCCTCGCCGGTGAGCGTGCCGGTTCGGGCCTGTTCGTAGTCTCCCCAGGCCAGCGTCAGATCCGCCAGCAGTCCTCTGGCTCCGGCGGAGCAGGCCAGGTGCCAGCGCCGCTCCCCCTTTTCTCCGGGATAGGGCCATGTCTCCCACGTCTCCACCAGTTCCCGCGCGGTCAAGCGCTGCAGGGCCACCGTGAGTCCCCGGCGGGACACTCCCACCATTTCCGCCAGATCCTTCCGGGTCCCCTCCCAGGCCGCCTGGCTCAGCTGCAGCAGCAGCCGGGCCTCTCCCAGCGTCAGGTCGTATCTCAGCGCCGTGGGCTCCAGGCAGGCATCCAGCAGCTTCCGCTCCCGGAAGGCGTCGGCCAGGACGCCGGAGCTGTCCAGCGCCGGCCGGGCCACCTGGACCCGCTCGCTGCCCAGCTTGGTGGTGCCGGGGAGGATGGCGGGCAGCACCATTCCGTCACCGGCGGCATCCACCAGAAATTTGTAGACCTTCAGCCTGCTGCGCTCATACTCCTCTTCGTCCAGCACCGTCTTGTAGAAGCGGTTATAGTATTCAAATACCAGCAGCTTCATGCGGATGGTCTTGGGAATGCTCATATACTGGCTGGCCAGGGAGCCCTTGGTCTTGACATAGTAATACACCGGCACCTGCATGGCATAAAACCGCTCCGCCCAGCGGATATACTCCAGGTTGAACATGAAATCCTCGCACCAGCTGATCTCCTCGTTCATCCGCAGATGGTGCCGCTCCACGATCTCCCGGCGGTAGAGCTTGTTCCACAGTACGCCGTAATAAAAATCCGCAGGCCGCTCCATCATATGGGCGGCATATTCCTCCCGGGTGAGAACGGTGTCCTCCTCGATGTCTCCCTTGTGAGACACCCGCTCCCCCACCACCCGGTAAAAGTCCGAGATCACCAGATCACATCCATGGTCCCGGGCTGCCCGGATCAGGAGGGTGGTGGCATCCTGAGTGATCCAGTCGTCGCTGTCCAGAAACTGCAGGTACTCGCCCCGGGCATGATCCAGCCCCAGGTTCCGGGCGGCTGAAACGCCGCCGTTGGGGACGTGAAACACCCGGACCCGGCTGTCCCCGGCGGCATAGCCGTCACACAGCGCTCCGGAGCCGTCAGAGCTGCCGTCGTCAACGAGCAGCAGCTCAAAATCCCGAAACTCCTGTGTCAGAATGCTCTCCACGCAGCGGGGGAGGGTGGCTTCCGCGTTATACACAGGTACGATGATGCTGACTGTGGGTTCCATATCCGTTCCTCCGTCATCTTTCCGGGGCAATGCAGACCTGGACGCCGTTGACCTCCACGCCTTCCTCTGCCCGGATCAGGATGTACCGCGCCCCGTCAATGATCCGGGTCTCCACCAGATCTCCCCGGCCGGGACTGACGCGGATGGTCACGTCCGGGGTACGCACCTCCAGCATACCGGGATCCACCAGGTTTCGGGGACTCAGATCCGCACCGGGTCCATAGGCATCATCGCAGCGCGTCCGAAATGCCTCCACCCGGTCCCGGTCCACGCCGCAGGCGGAAAGCACCTGGCCCACCGCCTCCCCGGTGAGGGTCAGCGGCTCTTCGATCTTGGCCTCCTTATGGCTTTCGATGAGCCCGCAGAGCCGGTCGTGAACCGTCCGGACCACCTGATAGCTGCACGCCTCCTCCAGCGTCTCTCCCAGGATCGTGTGAAAGGTCTCCTGCTGCGCTGCCGCAGGCATGGGGGCCGGAGCGTGGAACAGCGCCTGGGTCAAAGCCTCCCTGGGCACGGCGGTATCCCGGGTATAGAGCAGGGCGTTATAGAGGTTCGTGCTGCGCTCGTCAAAGGCGGGGAACAGGAAACCGATCTCCGGCGGCGCCACTACCCAGTCCGGCGCCAGGGCCCGAAACTGATTTTCGTGGGCAAAATAGCTCAGGGCCTCCCGCGTCTGCTTTACCGGGCACACGCTGCACAGGATGTAGGAGAACACTTCGCTGGAGGCATCGTCCTGCCGTTCCCCGTCCCGGGACCGGTAGGGCACGTCGTAATCGTCGTGGACCAGCAAAATGAGGTAGTTGCCCTCCATCTCCACCGTGTCGATGAGCCGGCTGTACAGCGCCTCCACCGCCTCCTCATCCGTCAGGCGGGAGGAGCGGAGGGTCATCAGCAGCCGGTGCTCCTCTCCCTGGGCCACATCCCGGGTGGCAAAGGCGATGTCCAGCAGGTTCTTCCCCAGGGTGCCGGTGAGCGTCTTGCGCAGCACGGCCAGCAGACGCTCACTCTCCTCCTGGCGCATCAGCCCCAGAGACTGGTCGAACCGGGAGATGATCTCCCGGCTTTCATTGACGAAGCATCCCCGCACACGGGCGATGCCGCTTTTTTCCGCGCGGAACCGCCGGCGCAGCTCCGCGACTTCCTTTTCGTTCATGGCGGTCTCCTCTTCATTCGATCTGCCGGCGGGCCGCCGGACTGATTCAGTATCACCCGTCGAAACGGGAGTTGCAAGCAGGGCTTACAGCGGCTCTCCCAGCAGACGGAAGTGCTGCCTGTCCACCTCCAGCAAGCCCTCCCGGCGCATCTTCCCCAACTCCGCGGACAGCGCGCTGCGGTCTACCCCCAGATAGTCGGCCAGCTGCTGGCGGTTGAAGGGAATGTCGAATTCCACTCCTCCGGCCCGGGATGCCTGATAAGAGAGATAGGACAGCAGCCGTCCCCGGATGGTCTTGGCAGAGGTGTGGAAGATTCGGCGGGACAGCCGCAGATTCTTCTGGGCAGAGATGGCCACCAGATTCCGGACCAGCAGCGCGTGGAAAGCGCAGCCCCTGCCGCAGGGCGCCAGCAGGCGGGCCGCGGTGAGAAACAGGATCTCCGACGGCTCCGCCGCCACGGCGCTGACCATCAGCGGCTCCCCGGGCACGCAGGCGTAGGTCTCCGCAAAGACCTGCCCCGGCTCCACCCGGTCCAGAATACTGCGGTTTCCCCAGAAGTCGTCGTTTTCGATGGACACACTGCCGGAGAGCACCAGTCCCAGCTCCCGGACCGTATCTCCAGCCCGGTAAATCACCTGGCCCTTGGCAAACCGCCGCCGCTCCGCTTCCAGACAGGTAAGGATCTCCTCCACCGCCCCTTCTTCCACTCCGCAAAACAGGGGTGTCCCGGTCAAAAAGGATGTCTCCATGGAAAAACCTCCCGTGTTGTTGCTACAACATACTTTCCAACAAAACTTTAGTATGCTGGGCGCAGAAAGTCAAGGCACACCGTGCCCACGGAAACGGAAAAGGAGAATCATTCCCATGGAACACGCAATGTTTTGCTATCAGTGCCAGGAGACCGCCGGCTGCACCGGCTGCACCCGCTCCGGCGTATGCGGCAAAGGCCCGGTGCTGGCCGCCATGCAGGATCTGCTGGTCTACGTCACCAAGGGCCTCAGCGCCGTCACCACCGCCCTGCGGGCCCAGGGGACGGCGGTGGACCCGGCGGTGGACCGGCTGGTGGTGCGCAATCTCTTCACTACCATTACCAACGCCAACTTTGATGAATCCGCCGTCACCGCCTGCATCCGGGAGACTCTGGACCAGACCCGCCGGCTCCGCCCCCTGACCGCTGCGGCGCTGCCGGAGGCCGCCTGCTGGAACGGCCAGGGAGACTGGCGGGAAAAGGCTGCCGGTGTGGGCGTCCTGTCCACGGCGGACGAGGACATCCGCTCTCTCCGGGAGCTCATCACCTACGGTCTCAAGGGCCTTGCCGCTTATCTCCACCACGCCGGCGTTCTGGAGGCCCGCGACGGTGAGATCGACGCCTTCCTCCAGCGGGCCCTGGCCGCCACGCTGGACGACTCCCTCACCGCCGGGGACCTGACTGCGCTGGCGCTGGAAACGGGCAAGTACGGCGTTCAGGGCATGGCCCTGCTGGACCGGGCCAACACCAGCCGGTACGGAACCCCGGAGATCACCCGGGTGGACATCGGCGTGCGCACCCATCCCGGCATCCTGATCTCCGGCCACGACCTGCGGGATCTGGAGATGCTGCTCCAGCAGGCGGAGGGTACCGGCGTGGACGTGTACACCCACTCCGAGATGCTGCCCGCCCACTACTACCCCGCTTTCCGGAAGTATGCCCACTTCGCGGGCAATTACGGCAACGCCTGGTGGAAGCAGGCGGAGGAGTTCGAGTCCTTCC
>CALWXI010000188.1 GCA_944385455.1 uncultured Oscillospiraceae bacterium
AGCACCGGCAGCCAGTTCTTCTTCAAAAGCTCCAGCTTGGCGTAGATGGACACCGCCATGCAGGCCGTGGCCGGCCCCAGGAACATGTTGATGAAGCTGCCGCCCACGTAATAGGCCTCATACGGGACGTCAAACACCAGCAGCACCGCCACCAGCAGCGCCACCGCCACCAGCATGTAGTTGCAGATCACAAGCCCCGTCCGGCGCTGGATCTTCACTCCCGCCCAGTAGGCGATGACCGTCAGCGTGACGCCGAAGAAGGGAGATTCCAGCAGCGCGCTCATGCCTCTCCGCCCCCCCTCTTTTCCAGCAGGCGGCGGGTCAGCCGCACCGCTCCGGCAGTGGCGCCGTAGGTCAGCACCGTGGAGACCACGCAGATGGTCAGAAAGGCCGCCGCGTTCTCCCAGATGACGCCCGCATAGTTGATGATCCCCACGGAGACGGGCACGAAGAAAAAGCCCAGGTTCCCCAGCAGGAAGTCCGACTTCTCCCGGACGTGGTCCACCTTCACCACCCCGGCGGTCAACAGCACCAGCAGCACCAGCAGACTGATGACGCTGGCCGGGAACGGGAAGGGCAGCACCGCCTCGATGCACTGGCTGACCCAGTACACCCCGAACACCACGCCGATCTGAAGCAGAATTTTCATGGCTTCGCCACCTTTTTAACAAAGTTTTACAGCCTTCATTGTACGGGTCCCCTCTGCGGAAGTCAAACAAAACCGAGTTGGTAGGACCAATTTCAGCGAAACGACAAAGACGCCCCGCCTTCCGGCAGGGCGTCTTGTCAGGATTTTTACAGGGGCATCTGCCGCTCCAGCTCCCGGCGAAAGTCCGGGTGGGCGATGGCGATGAGGGCTCTGGCCCGCTCCAGGCAGCTTTTGTACTTCAGATCCGCCACGCCGTACTCCGTCACCACGTACTGCACAAAGGTCCGTGGGGTGGTGACGGCGGCGCCCGGGGGCAGCACCGGCTGGATCTTGGAATGCCGCTGCCCCGCCCGGTCCACGTAGCTGGAGCGCAGGGCGATGATGCTCTTGCCGCCCGGGGAGAGCTGGGAGCCAATGACCCACTCCATCTGACCGCCGGTGCCGGAGTACATCCGCCGGCCGATGCTCTCGGCGTTGACCTGTCCGGTGAGATCCACCTCCATGGCGTTGTTCACCGACACCACCCGCTCATTCTGCGCGATGTGCCGGGCGTCGTTGACCCAGTCGATCTCCTTGAAGGTAAAATCCGGGTTCCGGTGGGCGTACCGCCACAGATGCCGGTCCCCCACCAGGAAGGCCCCCACCGACTGTCCCGGCAGCAGCTGCTTGCGGCTGTTGTTCACCACGCCCTTTTTCATCAGCTCCGCCACGCAGTTGGTCAGCACCTCGGTGTGGACGCCCAGATCCTTTTTGCCCGCGTACGCCAGACAGTCCCCCACCGCGTTGGCAAGGCCCCCCAGGCCGAACTGCATGCACGCCCCGTCCGGCACCAGATCCGCGATGAAGCCGGCGATGCGCCGGTCCTCCTCCGCCGCCGGCAGCGGCAGGTTCTCCGCGGGCATCCGGCTGGATACCACGATGGCATCCGCCTCGGAGACATGGAAGCGCAGGTGCCGCTCGCCGCCGCTGGCCATATCCGGCATCTGGGGGTTGATCTCCACGATCACATGGGGGCACGTCTCCAGCACCGTACGGTGGAGATGGGAGCCCCACAGCGTCCGGCTCATCCAGCCGTTCTCGTCCGGCGGCGCGCACACGATCACCGCCGCCTGGGGGTGCCGGGAAGCCATCCAGTTTCCCGTCTGGCCCAGGTTGGTGGGCACGAAGTGGACGTTGCCCTGGGGCACCAGCGTCCGGTCCCCGGCCAAGAAGTTTACATTGTATTCCACCAGGTCCCGGTTCTCCGGCCGCAGCAGCGCCGTGTCCACCGGGGCGAAGAGGGAATCGAGCTCGATGGCGCCGCCCAGGGCCCGCAGCCGCCGGGCGATGGCCGCGTCCATGGCATAAGGCCAGTTGGCCCCGCCGGTACACGCCACGGTATCCCCCGGCGCCACCAGCTCCGCCGCCTGGTCCGGCGTACACAAAAGCGCCTGATATTGGGCGCGCCAGTCTCCCTTATCCGCCATGCGCCCCCGGCGGGTGGGGATCAGATCCGTCATGCAGCGTCTCCTCTCTCTTGTCTCTTGAAACTCTTTTCGTCATTGTACCTGATTTTTTTGCCTCCGGCAACCGGGATTTCCACAGAATTTCACCTGTTTTTGAAAAAAACCCTCTTGCAGGCGGGTTTCCTCCGTGCTATACTGACTGCGTTAGCCACATCAAACCTTGGAGGTGTCGTCTTGCAAAAGCGTAGTCACAAGCTGCTGGCATCCACCCTGCTGGAAAACGAGCACGGCTTCCGCGCCCGCCGGTATGAGCTGGCCTTCCTCTTTGGCTCCTTCCAGCCCGACTGCAACCCCCTTACCTATCTGAAGGGCTCCCGCCGGGCCTACAAGCTCCGGGGCCACAACTTCACCAACTCCCAGCGCTACATCAACACCCACATCCGCTACCTCCGGGCCAGCACCCGCTGGAATATCTGGCACTATTACACCCTTGGCAAGCTCACCCACTACCTGGCCGACGCCTTCACCTATCCCCACAATGAAAACTATTCGGAAAGCCTTCTGGAGCACCGCCATTATGAGGACGAGCTGCGGCAGTATCTGGCCTCCTATCTGGAGAACTGCTCCCTGCGGCCCATCAAGGCCCGCCAGGACATCATCGCCGCCATTGACGAGCTCCACCGCCAGTATATGGACACCGTGGCCGATATGCGCCGGGACGTGCAGTATATCCTCCGGGCCGTGAACCTGCTGATGGCCAGCTGCGTGCCCGCCGCCGCCTGACCGGACTTGATTGGGTATTTCCAACAAAAATTTCCGTCGTATTTGGACGAACTCACAGTTTTCATTTGGTTTTTCCCGTGTTATGCTTTAAACATCTAAAGAGTTGAAAGGAATCCTGCTCATGATCTGCCTGGCCCCCGCCGCCGAATACCGCTACTTTAGCTTTACCTACTTTCTGGGTAAGGCTTATTTCGGTTTGGCTGGATCCATGGGCGCATAACGCGGCGGTTTGTAAAACCTACCAGTTTATGTATTCCCGCAGCCGGACCGGCTGCGGGAATTTTTATTTGAAACTCACAAACAGGAGGAATCCGTTATGATCGTCATTCTCAAGCACAACCCCAACCGTGACCAGCTGGAGAGCCTCATCGCCTGGCTCCAGGAAAAAGGCATCATCATCCACACCAGCATCGGCGAGGCCAACACCATCCTGGGTCTGGTGGGCGACACCTCCAAGCTGGACATCGACCTCATCTCCGCGTTGGACATCGTGGAGGATGTCAAGCGGGTCCAGGAGCCCTACAAGAACGCCAACCGGAAGTTCCACCCCGAGGACACCGTGATCCCCGTGGGCAATACCCAGATTGGCGGCGGCACCCTGACCATCATGGCCGGTCCCTGCTCCGTGGAGAGCGAGGAGCAGGTGGTGGCCATTGCCAAGGCCGTCAAGGCCAGCGGCGCCACCATGCTCCGGGGCGGCGCCTTCAAGCCCCGCACCTCCCCCTACTCCTTCCAGGGCCTGGGCGCCACGGGCCTGGAGTATCTGAAGGTGGCCCGGCAGGAGACGGGGCTGCCCATCGTGACGGAGCTGATGGACCTGAGCCAGCTGCCGCTGTTCAAGGACGTGGACGTCATTCAGATCGGCGCCCGGAACATGCAGAACTTCGACCTTTTGAAGGCGGTGGGCCACCAGGACAAGCCGGTGATGATCAAGCGGGGCATGTCCGCCACCTATGAGGAGTGGCTCATGAGCGCCGAGTATGTCATGGCCGGCGGCAATGAAAACGTGATCCTCTGCGAGCGGGGCATCCGCACCTTCGAGAGCTACACCCGCAACACGCTGGATCTGGCGGCCATCCCCGTGCTGCGCCGCCTCACCCACCTGCCCATCATCATCGACCCCAGCCACGCCACCGGCAAGAGCTGGCTGGTGGAGCCCCTGGCCATGGGCGCCGTGGCCACCGGGGCCGACGGCCTGCAGATCGAGGTCCACAACGATCCCGCCCACGCCCTGTGCGACGGTCCCCAGTCCCTGAAGCCCGACGCATTCGACGATCTGGCCCGAAAGCTTTTGAAGCTGCACGCCATGTGCAAGACGCTGGAGGAGTGATGGTATGAATGTCGACATCGTCGGCCTGGGGCTCATCGGCGGCTCCATGGCCAAGAGCACCAAGACCCGCACCGCCCACACCGTCTGGGGGGCGGACCTGGACCGGGAGACCATGACCATGGCCCGGATGTGCGGCGCCATTGACGCGCCGTTGACGGAGGAGAACCTGCCCCAGTGCGACCTGATCCTGGTGGCCATCCGCCCCGGCGCCGCCGTGGAGTGGGTGCGCCGGAACGCCCCGCACATCTCCCCCAGCGCCATTTTGGTGGACCTTTGCGGCGTGAAGCGGACGGTGGTCAGCGCCATCGCCCCCATCGCCCAGGCCCGGGGCTTTGCCTACATCGGCGGCCACCCCATGGCCGGCAGCGAGCGGGGCGGCTTCACCGCCTCCTCCGACAGCCTGTACGTGGGAGCCTCCATGATCCTGACGCCGGACCAGCGGACGGACATGCAGCTGCTGGAGACGCTGAAGTCCTACTTCCTGGACCTGGGCTTTGCGGGATTGACCTTCTCCGACCCCGAGGAGCACGACCGCATCATCGCCTTCACCTCCCAGCTGGCCCACATCGCCTCCAGCGCCTACGTCAAGTCCCCCGAGGCCCAGAAGCGCCGGGGCTTCTCCGCCGGGAGCTTCCAGGACATGACCCGGGTGGCCCGGCTGGACGAGGACATGTGGACGGAGTTGTTCCTGGACGAC
>CALWXI010000189.1 GCA_944385455.1 uncultured Oscillospiraceae bacterium
ATCCGCTCTCTGCTATAATTTTTATATTCCGCAACGGAATATGCCGTTTGGGGGTATAGCTCAGCTGGGAGAGCGCTTGACTGGCAGTCAAGAGGTCAGCGGTTCGATCCCGCTTATCTCCACCAAAAAGCACCTGCTTGAAGCAGGTGCTTTTTTTTGCACGGAGGAGCGCTTTCACAAAAGCCTCCTCCGTGCCGCGCATTTTCAGGGTGCCGCAAACATGGGCGTGGAGAGATAACGTCCGCCGTCATCCGGCAGCAGGGCCACGATCATCTTCCCCCGGTTCTCCGGCCGCAATGCCAGCTGGGACGCGGCCCACACCGCCGCGCCGGAGGTGATGCCCACCAGGATGCCCTCCCGACAGGCCAGCTCCCGGCCTGCTGCATAGGCGTCCTCCTCCGTCACCGTAAGAATCTCATCCACCACGCCGCGGTCCAGGTTCCCGGGGACGAAATTGGCCCCGATGCCCTGGAGTCCGTGAGGACCGGCGCGGCCCTGAGTCAGCAGCGGCGAGGAGGCGGGCTCCACGCCCACCACCTGAACAGCGGCATCCTGTGTCTTCAAATACCGCCCCACACCGCTGATGGTACCGCCGGTGCCGATGCCCGCCACGAAAATATTTACCTGTCCGTCGGTATCCGTCCAGATCTCCGGACCGGTGGTACGGGCATGGGCTTCGGGATTGGCGGGATTGTCAAACTGCCCTGCCACGATGCTGCCGGGAATCTCCCGCCGCAGCGCTTCCGCCTTCTCCACAGCTCCGGCCATGCCCTGCGCGCCCGGCGTCAACACGATCTCCGCGCCATATGCGGCGATGAGGCTGCGCCGCTCCACACTCATGGTATCCGGCATGGTGAGGATCACCCGGTAGCCGCAGGCGGCGCCTACCGCCGCAAGACCGATACCCGGATTGCCGGAGGTGGGCCCAATGATGGTGCCGCCGGGCCGGAGCCGGCCCTCCGCCTCCGCCCGGGCAATCATCTGGGCCGCCACCCGGTCTTTGGCGCTGCCGGCGGGATTGGCCCGCTCCAGCTTGGCCAGGAGCCTGGCCTCCAGGCCATGGGCCTTGGCATAGCGCCCCAGCTCCAAAAGCGGCGTATGACCAATGAGGTCCCGCACATCACGCGCGATCTTCATATCCTGTCTCCTCCTTGTCTGCTTTCCTGGATGCCCCTTATCATACACCTCATTCTCCCCCCGCGCAATGGAAAAACGGACCGGTCTCCCGGTCCGTTTTTCTGTACTGAGTGCCTCACACCGCGATCTCAAACTCCACGCTGCCCGCAGCACCCGCCGCGATGGCATACCGGGGGAACACCACCACGGGGTTGCCCGCCTCGTTGAGATAGAAATCGGTATCCTGATCCACGGTGGTAAATCCGCCTTCCTCGGCGCTGAAGAACAGATCCTTGTCCGCAGAGGCCTGGATCTGGGCCCGGATGCTCTCATTGCAGAGCTCGACCCAGTCGGCCCCCAGCACATCCTCCAGGGTGATCTCCCGACCGGCGGCCAGGTCCAAGTTATAATAGGACGTCTCCTGATAGGCTGAGGCAACGGAGACATAGCTCTCCACCACAAAGGAGACCGTGGTATCCGTCTGGCTCTTGATGTCATAGGTGACGCTGACGGTGTTGTCCCTCTCCTCCCACTGCTCCAGGGTGCCGCCGGTGGCCAGGAACGCCTCCTTATAGCCCTGCACCACTTCCTCGCCCTCGGCGATCTTCTCGTCCACAATGGCGTCGATCTCCTGGGTAATCTGATCGGCGAAGCCGCTGCCGGTGACAGAGGGCTGCTCCACCTCCACGGTGCGGTCGCCGTCGCTGTCGGTGAAGCTGCGCACCGTCAGCACCTGGAACAGACCGCCCAGCACCGGCACATCCGCCGCGGCGGCAGCCACCGTGGGGCTGACGTTCAGTACACCCACCGTCAATACGAAGCAGGCGGCCACAGACGCGGCTCCGCGGTACCAGGCCCGGCGGGCACTCCGGCGGGCACGGCCCTGCCGGATCCCCGCCTGGACCCGCGCTTCCAGCTCCGGCGGGATCTCCGTCTGCTCATAGGTCTCTCTGGCTTTTTCAAATTCTTTCATTATGATTCCGCTCCTTCCATAGATATCCGCAGTTTTCGCAGGCCCGTGTACAGCCGTGTCTTCACCGTGCTGAGGTTCCAGCCGGTGACGGCGCTGATCTCCCGAAGAGACAGCTCCTCATAGAAGCGCAGCTTCACCACCAGTCCCACCTCTGCCGGCAGGGCGTCCACCCGCCGGGCAAGACTCTCGTCCGGCGGCAGCGGATCTTCGTAGCTGCCGGCGTCCAGCGACTCCGGCGGCACCAGGACCACCGGCTTCCTCCGGCGCAGCTGGTCTGTACACACGTGGACCAAAATCCGGTAGAACCAGGTGCGCATGGCCTCCGGCGACTGCAGGCTATCATATTTCTCCAGTGCCTTGCAGACAGCGGTCTGTACCGCGTCCAAGGCATCTTCCCTGTTTTGGAGATAGCTGTACGCCAGACGGTAGAACCGCGCCTGATCCTCCACCAGGAACGCTGTCAGAACATCTTCTCTTACATGCGTCATGTGTGATTGGGTCCTTTCTGTTGGTTTCCGTGAATACAGACGGAGCAGGGGCAAAAAAAGTTTGGACGGAAGGAAAAAAATCCGCAGGCGGAATCCCGCCTGCGGATCTGCTCTTGTTCACTCGTAGCGCAGAGCGTCGATGGGATTGAGCTTGGCGGCCTTATTGGCCGGGAGATACCCGAAGAGCACCCCGATGCCCACACTGACGCCGAAGCTCACTGCCACGGCTCCCACTGTGGGCACGGCGCTGAACACAGCCCCGTTCATCTGAGAGGAGAGATAGCCCCCTACCAGCGTCCCCACCAGCGTGGCCAGGCCGCAGCCGAAGAGGATGCCCAGCACGCCGCCGATGGCGGAAGTAGTGCCGGCCTCAATGATGAATTGGCGTCGGATGTCCCGGCGCTTGGCCCCCAGAGACTTGCGGATGCCGATCTCCCGGGTGCGCTCCGTCACCGACACCAGCATGATGTTCATGATGCCGATGCCGCCCACCAGCAGCGAGATGGCAGCGATGGCCACCAGCACCAGCATGGCAGCACCCATCATGGCGTTGATCACCCCCACCTGCTCCGCCATGGTCATGGTATAGTAGGCATCCTCGCTCTGGAAGAAGTCGTAGAGCGCGCCGTCAATGACTTCCTTGGCGGCAGCCGCCGTGTCACGCGTGGTGCTGGTGAAGAGGTACATGCTCACATTCCGGCTTCCGGTGATGCGCAGGGCGTTTTCATAGGGAATGTAGATCTGGTCATCCCGGCCGCCCTCAGTAAGGGTATCGCCGTTTTGCCGCAGCACACCCACCACCGTATAGGGCACACCGCCGATTTTCAGCTCTTTTCCCAGGGCGTCGCCGCCAAAGGCATCCTGGGCCAGATACGCGCCGATGACGCACACGTTCTGCGCCCGGTCCACATCCACATACTGGAGGAACCGCCCCTGGGCCAGGGTCTCCCCATCCAGCGTGGCGCGGGTCTCCTGGCGGTACATGATCTCGCTGACGCCGTAGATGCTGGTGCGCTCATAAAGCGTATCTCCATGGCGCAGCGGAGCGGAGGTCATGAGATAGGGAGAGACGCCGGAGAGGACGTCCGGATGCGCCTCCACCAGATCGTACATATCATCGGGGTCCAGGTTCATCGTGGTGCCGTCGCCCCGCCCGTAGATGTAGCTCTGGATCAGGTTCACGCCCATGCTCTCCACCTGCTGGTCCACCATCCGCTGCAGTCCGTTGCCCAGAGAGAGGATCACGATCACCGCGCCCACGCCGATGATGATGCCCAGCATGGTGAGAAAGGCCCGCATCTTGCTGGTGCGCAGGGACTTGAGGGCAAGCTTGAAGGATTGGCTGAAATTCATGCCTCCGCCTCCTCTTCCTCCGCCCGGACCACGGCCTTGGGGTCCGCGGCGTCGCCGTCATAGATGATCCGGCCGTCCTGCAGCCGGACGATGCGCCGGGCCTTCCGGGCGATGGCATTGTCGTGGGTGATGAGGACCACGGTGTCCCCCTCCCGGTTGAGCTTCTGCAGAAAGCCCAGCACCTCCCGTCCCGTCCGGGAGTCCAGGGCGCCGGTGGGCTCGTCGGCCAGGATCACCGACGGCTTTCCCGCCAGGGCCCGGGCGATGGACACCCGCTGCTGCTGGCCGCCGGAGAGCTGGCTGGGCAGGTTCCGGCGCTTGTCGGCCAGGCCCACCCGGTCCAGGGCCTCCACCGCCCGGCTGCGGCGCTCTGAGGCGGAGACACCGGCATAGAGCAGCGGCAGCTCCACATTCTCCAGCACCGTCAGCTTGGGGATCAGGTTGTACTGCTGGAACACGAAGCCCAGCATCCGGTTGCGGATCTCCGCCTGCTGGTCATCGCCCATGGTGGACACGTCCACCCCACCCAGATGGTAGGTTCCGGAGGTAGGCACATCCAGACACCCGATGATGTTCATGGCAGTGGACTTTCCGGATCCGGAGGAGCCAACCACCGCCACGAACTCTCCCTGGTCGATGGTCAGGCTCACTCCGTCCAGGGCGTGGACCTCCTCGTCTCCCATCTGGTAGATCTTGTAGATATCCCGGAGTTCAATGAGATGCGTCACAGGGATCAGCCTCCCATCCCGGCTCCCGCCGCCAGGTCGGGTACCAATACGGTCTCCCCCTCCTCCAGGCCGGCGGTGATTTCGATGTACTGCTCGTCGTTGCGGCCCAGGGTCACCTGGCGGCTCTCCAGCAGCGCGGGGTCCGCCACGGCGGTGCCGTCCGGCGTCATGGCGCCGGGACCGGGCACCAGCACCGTGTCTCCCCGCTCCACCGCGTCCACCGGCACGCACAGCACATTTGCCGCCGTGTCGCCCACGATATCCGCAGAGACGTTCATGCCGGGCCGCAGGTCGCCGTAATCATCCAGCCGGATGGTGACGGGATAGGTGGTGAAGCCGCCGGTGGTGGTGCCGCTGATGCTGACCCGCTCCACCGTACCGGTGAACATCTGCCCCGGCAGGGCGTCGGCGGTGATCTCCACCGTCTGACCGGGCTGGATCTTGCCGATATCCAGCTCACTGACGTTCATCTCCATCTTCAGGCAGCTGAGGTCATAGATCACCGCCAGACTGCCGGAGGAGGCGCCGTCCACCTTGTCCCCGGCCTTGAAATTCTTCTCGATGACGGTGCCGGAGATGGGGGAACGGATGGTGTAGTCATCCAGGGTCCCGGCGGCGCTGCCGGCGGAGAGCTGGGCGGACTCCATACTCAGCCGGGCCGTCTCCAGCTGAGTGCGGTTGGCATCGGACTCCACGGTGCACAGCGTCTCCCCCTTGGCCACCTGGGCGCCCACCAGCTTGGTAAAGCCCGTCACCGTGCCGCTGCCGGCGGCATACACCGTGGATGAGGCGGGCATGGACATGAAGGCATTGCCGTAGCTGGTATAGCTGCCGATGACGGCGGAGGCGGTGTAGGAGTCGGAGAGGATACCGGGATTGGACAACTTCACCCGGACGGTGCAGACCTCCTTGCCGTTGCTGGTGATGGTGGTGTCCTCTCCGACGGAGACCACAGTCCCCTGCACCGGCCCGTCAAAGTTCCCCACGAACACCGTGGCGCTCTGGCCCACGTAGAACTGATCCGGCGAAACGTAGGTAAACATGAAGTCGATGGTCAGGTCCGTGCTGGTGACGATCTGTGCGATGGGCTCCCCAGCCGTGACGTTGTCTCCGTCGTGGACATAGACCTCATTCAGGATGCCTGCGATGGAGGCGGTGGGATACAGCGCCGCCTGGGCCCGGCTGACGGAGCTGGCTGCGTCGCTGCTGTCCATGGTGTAGAGCAGCGTCCCCTCCTCCACCAGATCGCCCTCCTCAAAAGGAGCGGACTGGAGCTCACCGGAAAGCAGGGTGGTCACCTGATAAGAGTCCGCCGGCTCCAGCGTGGCGGTACCGGAGACCCGGACCGTCAAATCCCGGCGCGTCACCTGCTCAGCCCGGTAAAAACTGCTCACAGGAGCGCTCCCGCCGCCCCGCAGCAGGTTCCACGCCCCAAGCAGCACCGCCGCCGCCAGCACCGCCGCCAAGATCCGCCGTCCCCGCTTCTTCAGCCGGGGGAGCCTGCGCTTCTTTGTCTGCTCCGCCGGAAGGACGGACGCTTCCTTCTTTTCTTCCATCTGCACTTCCATACGCTCGTCTCCTTAATCCGTGGTTTTTGCGGCCATGCCGCGCTTGAGAATATCCAGAAGGTTTTTCAGGCGCTCCCGATTCTCGGGAGCGCCTCCGGCCTGCAGGCCGGCGTACAGCGCCGGCACCGCCACGCTCAGCAGCAGTCCCAGCATGTCTCCCAGGTCCCGGTCCCGGCGCAGATCCAGCAGCTCCGGCCGAACCAGCTCCCGAAGCCGCGAGAGGACCGCGCCGGAGTCCACCATTTCCAGCAGCACGTTCTTCTGCATGCCGCTGTTGCGGCTGACGATGGCCGCCATAGCGCCCATGCCGCCCAGCTCCCGCTGTTCCCGGTGCTGTACGATGTAGTCATACAGATACAGCACCGCTTCGAACATGTCGCCGCCCTCCCGCAGCAGCGCCTCCTCCAGCACCATGGTCAGCTGGTCCATGTATCCCCGCAGCAGATACCGGAACAAATCCTCCTTGTCCTGGAAATACATGTAGAAGCTGCCCCGAGGCACGCCGGCCTCCTGGATGATCCGGTTGATGGACGCGTCATTGTAGGCCCGGGAAGCAAATTCCCGGGAGGCGGCATTCAGCAGCCGCTCCTGCTTTTCCGCAGGCAGATTGGTGAAGGTGGTAGTGGGCATGGTGCGCTCCCTCTTTCTCTCTATTACGAAATGACGCCGCCCGTTTCTTCAACCCATCCGGACCATACACCTTCCACAGGGTGGAAGGTCAAGTCCTTTTGCAAAAGCGGCGCAGAAATCATATGCGACAACCTGTCAGGTATGATACCTGACAGGTTGTCGCATTGCAAGTACCCTGCTGTCTTATTTACAAATTCTTCACAATCTGCGGGGCTATGAGGCCAGGCGGCTCTCCCCGGTGGCGTAGTCGATCTCGACGCCGGGCTGGACGTTGTAGATGAACACGTTGAAGCACACGCCCTCGCCGCCGTCCTCCACAGACAGCGCCTCCATCTGTACCCCCCGGGCCACCAGCTCCGTGCCCTGGTACACCGGCGTCACCCGGTAGCGGACGTGCTGATCCGTCTCCTGGATGTAGTCCGCCACCAGGTTTTCAAAGGGCAGCATCCCCTCCACATTCATGTAGCGGGTGCCCGTGATGAGGTTGCACTCGTTGGCGTTCTCCCCGGTGAGCTGGTAGCCGATGAGATGGCAGCGGTTGTAGAGATACCCGCCGTCCACGATGTCATACTTCACCGACTGCCACCCGCTGGGGTGGATCTGGCCGATATCCCCCCGGTCTTCCGTGGGCATCAGCTCCCGGCCGATGTTGGCGTAAGCGGTGCCGCACCGGCCCAGCAGATCCAGGGGGCTGTACACCTCGAAGGGATCCGGGGACAACTCATCCGCGGAAAAATCCGGGAGGTTGCCGTTGAGCTCCACGTAGGGCGCGCCGCTGTACGGCGGCACCTCTTCCAGCGAGATGGCCGTCTCCTGTTGGTACCAGTGCAGCAGCGCTGCCGCGGCAATGGCCAGCAGCGTCACCGCCACGCTCCAGCCGGAGCGGCGCTTCGCTTTACGTCTTGCCATGATCTGCTCCTCTCACATAACGCTCCCGGGTGATGGCCTTGTGGGAATGACCGGGAAACTCCGTCCGCTCCGCCAGCAGAAACCCCGCCGCGGCGGGGTCCCAGGCAAGATGCACGTCTGCCGGATAGGCCCGGTTCCAGCGGTAGAGCACCACCGCCTCCGCCCGGTCCAGCACCCCCGCCGGGGGCCGGTCCTCAAAAAAACAGACCTCACCCGCGCCGGCCTTCTCCCAGAAGTCCGGCGCCGTCCGGACCCGGGTCTCTCCGGGAAACAGCGGTCCGGAATCCGGCGCCGTCCACAGCGTTCCCTCTCCGCACAGGTCCAAAAGATCCGCCAGCTGCACCCGGTCCCGGCTCAGCCGCCGGCCGTTGAACCGCAGTCCGTTCCGGTCGTCCACACACAGCGCGGCGATCATGTCCATCCCTCCTTCGACAGCAGCTTCAAACACATGTTTCAGTGGGACATCATACCATGTTTTGCTCCGGTTTGCAAGGGACGCATAATCAGCGTCCTTCGGGAAACACTTTGAAAAACGTCCCAAGGAGGATTTTTGTCTATGTCTGCACGCCGCGCCGCATTGCTGGCGCTTCCCTGCCTGCTGCTGGCAGGCGTTCTCTATTTCCGCGACCAGCCCCTGCCCGCCGCCGCTCCGGCGGTGATTCCCGCCTCCGGGGACTGGGGCCTCTCCTTCCCCACAGAGGGAGAATCTCCTGTTGGCAACGCCACCGTAGAGGAGCTGGCCCAGTACGACGCCTGGTACCTGGGGGACACGGAGCAGCCCGTCATCTATCTCACCTTTGACTGCGGCTACGAAAACGGCTATACCGAGCCCATTCTGGACGCCCTGGCCAAGCATAATGCCCCCGCCGCCTTCTTCGTGGTGGGCAGCATGGTGGAATCCGCCCCGGACATCGTCCGCCGCATGGCGGAGGAGGGCCACATCGTGGGCAACCACACCTACCACCATCCGGACATGTCCGCCATCGCCGACGAGGCATCCTTCCGGGAGGAGCTGGAGTCCCTGGAGGCTCTCTACCGGGAGACCACCGGACAGGAGATGTCCCATTTTTACCGCCCGCCCCAGGGCAAGTACAGCGAGGAGAACCTCCGCATGGCCCAGGCCCTGGGCTATCAAACCGTGTTCTGGAGCCTTGCCTATGTGGATTGGTACGTGGACAACCAGCCCTCGGCGGAGCAGGCCTTTTCCAAGCTGCTGCCCCGCATCCACGACGGCGCCATCGTTCTGCTCCACTCCACCTCCAAAACCAATGCGGAGATTCTGGACGAGCTCCTCACCCGCTGGGAGGAGATGGGCTTCACCTTCGCTCCCCTGACAGACCTGCCTCAGGCGTGAGTGCCGGGAACCGGATGGCTCCCCGTCCCGGCAAAAACAGCCTGGCCGCGCAATGCGCGGCCAGGCTGTCTGCAGACGGCTCAGTCAGCCAGCTCAAAGGCATCCCGGACGAAGCGGTCCACTTCTTCCAGCGAATCGAAGCAGGCGATGGCCACCTGGTTGCCCATGGTGCCCGCCAGAGCGTCCGGCATCCGGGTGAAGAGCCGGGCATGGGCGCCGCACTCCAGCTGCAGCTGGGGCAGCGTGCGTACATAATGGTTCTCATCCCGGCGTCCGGCGTAGACGCAGTAGCTGTGGGGGCCATCGTAGCTGTGGCGCAGCTCGTCAAAGGCCACCATGTCCGCCCAGATCTGATAGACATCCACACTCTGGCCGAAGTTCAGCATATCGGGGGTGTAGCCGCCGGCGGGGCGCATGTTCACCTCCAGGCCCACAATGTCGCCCTTGGCGCCCAGACCGGGCTTGTTCTCCGTCAGCCGGAAGAACTCCAGATGGAAGAAGCGGCTGAACACCCCGAAGGACGCCAGCACCGCCCGGCCCGCCTTCTCCACGTCGGCGGGGACCTCCTTGTCCACATAATAGTAGGTGGGCACGCCCTCGTTCACCATGTCCATGATGGAGTTGCGGGTGATGTGGCTGGCGGCGAAGAGCACCTCGCCCTTGGAGTTGCACACGCCGTCATAGGTGGTGACCACGCCGGGAACGAACTCCTCCATGAGATA
>CALWXI010000190.1 GCA_944385455.1 uncultured Oscillospiraceae bacterium
GCAAGATCCACTCCGACATCGAGCGGGGCTTCATCCGGGCGGAGGTCATCGCCTACGAGGACATGATCCGCTGCGGGAGCGTGGCCGCCGCCAGGGAGAAGGGCCTGCTGCGGAGCGAGGGCAAGGAATACGTCGTCCAGGACGGCGACATGATCTACTTCCGCTTCAATGTGTAAGGGCGTCTGCCGAAATCCAGAAGATCCGGACCCTCGGGGTCCGGATCTTTTTTGCCCGCCGGGAGCCGCCCTCCCGTCTGTTTGATTTTGTGAAATAAAAAATAAAGATTGACTTCAATAAAATTAAAGTTTATATTAATAATATAAAAGGAGGTGGGGAGATGACCACGATCCCGCCCTGGATGGCCCAGCTGGAGGACGCGGACATCGCGTTCATCAAAACGTTCCTGCTGGCCTCCGGCTCTTTGAAGGAGGCGGCGGCGGTGTACGGCGTCAGCTATCCCACGGTGCGGCTGCGGCTGGACCGGCTGATCCAGAAGATCCGCCTGGCGGAGACGGAGGAGGCGGACCCCTACGTCTCCCTCATCAAGCGCCTGGCGGTGGACGACAAGCTGGACGTGGACACCGCCCGGCTGCTCATCACGGAATACCGCAGACAAAACGGGAAGGAGGTGGAGTGAGATGGATTTTGCAACGGGGCTGCTGGCCGTGACGCTGCTTTTGAGCGCGGCCTTCCTGGTGGGGGCCATCCTGCTGCAGATTTTCCTTTCCCGGCGGGAGAGCCGCTGGCCGGGGCTGGCGCTGCCGGCCATCACGCTGCTGTACTCCCTGGTGATGGCGTGCAATGTGATGGCGGGGGCGGACGCCTGGCGGGCGCTGCTGGCGACGCTGGCGCTGGGGAACATCCCCACGTTGGTCCTGCTGGCCATTTACGCGGCCTGCCGGGAAAAGCGGCGGAAGAACAGCGAGATGGACAAGATGGACATCCACGACCTGTAAAAAAGAGAGAGGCGGCGCGGTGCGCCGCCTCCTTTTTATGCCCGGGTGCCCTGGCGCACCATCTCCATGAAGGCCGCCGCCGCCGCAGTGGGGGTCACGTCCCGCACCGTGGACATGTGCACGGTGCGGGCGGGGATGTCGAAGCCGAGCTTCAGCTGGCGGATGTCCCCGGCGTCCAGGGCGCGCTGGACAAACTCCAGCGTCACCCCCGCCACCCCCAGGCCGATGCGGGCCAGGGTCACCAGCAGCTGACGGGAGGAAAGCTCGATCTCCGGCGTCAGCGTCACCCCGGAGCGGAGGAACTCCTGCTCCAAAAACACCCGGCTGCTGGCCTTGCGCTCCAGGAGGATCAGGGGGAAGTCCGCGATCTCCCGGCGGGTGTAGACGTGGTCGAAGTCGCAGGGGTAGCCGCTGCCCGCCACGAACACGGAGTGGGTGGAAAAGCAGGACCAGCTGTCCAGATTCCCGTCCGACGGGGAGGAGGCGAAGGCGATGTCCACCGCTCCGGAGCGCAGCATGCTCAGCACCTTGGCGCTGCGTCCGCTGACGATCTTCAGCCGGATGCCCGGGTGCTGGCGGTGAAAGGCGTCCAGATACGGCGTGAGAAAGAAGCTGGTGACGGTGTCGCTGGCGCCGATGACCAGCGTGCCCAGCAGCAGCTGCTGGGCCTGGGAGAGCTTGTCCTCCCCGGTGGCCAGCAGCCCCAGGGCGCTTCGGACGTACTGATAGAGCATCTGCCCCTCCCCGGTGAGGCTCACCCCCCGGGGGCTGCGGGCGAACAGCCGGGCCTGGAGGGCCGTCTCCAGCTGCTTGACGGACTGGCTCACCGCGGACTGGGAGATGTAGAGGTTCTTGGCCGCCGCGGAGATGTTCCCCGTCTCGGCCACCTCCTTGAATACCCGGTACAGCTCCAGCTTCACCGCCATATCCGCCACCTCCCGCAATCAGATCATCTTATGGTGCACTCCCTATTATAAGCACATCCGGGGGCAAACGCAACCGTGCGGCGAAAATTTTGCGAGATCCTTTCCAAAGGGGGGCGGATTTGGTATACTACCGGAAGAAGAGAGAGGAGGAAGCGGCATGGAATATCGCGTGCTGGCGGTGGGCGACGTGGTGGGAGAGCCGGGGCTGCGGCATCTGGAGCGGCACCTCAGGCCCCTGCAGCGGCATCTGGGGGCGCGCTTCACCGTGGTGAACGGGGAGAACGCCGCCGGGGTGGGGCTGACGCGGGACCAGGCCCTGCGCATCCGGGACGCCGGGGCCGACGCGGTGACCCTGGGCAACCACGCCTTCGGGAAAAGTCAGATCGCGGACTTTCTGGACGACACGCCCTGGCTGCTGCGCCCCGCCAACTTCACCGGCCGGGCCCCGGGCCACGGGTGGGAGATCTTCGACCTGGGGGCGGTGCGGATCCGGGTGGTGAACCTCATCGGCCGGTGCGGTCTCAGCTGGGGGGCGGACAACCCCTTCACTGCGGCGGACGCGCTGCTGGCAAAGGGCGCGGCGGACTTCACCCTGGTGGATTTCCACGCCGAGGCCACCAGTGAAAAGCTGGCCATGGGGTATTATCTGGACGGGCGGGTGTCCGCCCTGTGGGGCACCCACACCCACGTGCCCACCGCCGACGAGCGGGTGTATCCCAAGGGCACCGGCTACATCACGGACCTGGGCATGACCGGGCCGGTGGAGTCGGTGCTGGGCATCGAGCCGTGGCAGTCGGTGGAGACGTTCCTGGGGGGCCTCCCCGGGCGCTACCGCTCCCCGGAGGGGCCGTGCAAGCTCCAGGGGGCGCTGTTCACCCTGGACGGCGGGACGGGACTTTGCACCGCCGTGGAGCGCGTGGACGTCCGGTGAGACGGAATACGGGCCGGAGGGCCTGAGAAAAAAGGAGCAGAGCGCAATGTCGATCGAAAAGGTACGGGCGTACTTCGCCCAGCGGGATATGGAAGGACGCATCCGGGAATTCGACGTCTCCTCCGCCACGGTGGATCTGGCGGCGGTGGCGGTGGGGGTGGAGGGCGCCCGCATCGCCAAGAGCCTGAGCTTCCGGGTGGGAGACAAGCCCATCCTCGTCGTGGCGGCGGGAGACGCCAAGGTGGACAACAGCCGCTACAAGGCCCAGTTCCACACCAAGGCCAAAATGCTCACCCATGAGCAGGCCCCCACCCTCATCCGCCACGACGTGGGGGGCGTGTGCCCCTTCGCCCTGCCGGAGGATGTGGACGTGTATCTGGACGTGTCGCTGCGGCGGTTCGGGACGGTGTTCCCCGCCGCCGGCAGCGACAAC